>JANOLA010000284.1:0-2120 GCA_031419535.1 Burkholderiales bacterium
TGAAGCAGGAAGAGGAGCGGTTCTTCCAGACGATCGCGAATGGGATGGAGATCCTCGAGAGCGCGCTGTCTTCACTCCCTCTCCCGCCGGCGGGAGAGGGTGCAAAGCCTGCTCTCCCAGGGGGAGAGGGGACAAGAGTCCTCGGTGGGGACGTTGCATTCAAACTGCACGACACCTACGGCTTCCCGCTCGACCTCACCGCCGACGTGTGCCGCGAGCGCGGCGTGAGGGTCGACTCGGCCGGCTTTGAAGTGGCGATGAACCGCCAGCGTGAACAAGCTCGCGCCGCGGGCAAGTTCAAGATGGCGCAGGGCCTGGAATACGACGGCGTGGCCACCACCTTCCACGGCTACGAGCAGCTGGTGTGCGAGAAGAGCAAGTTGACCGCGCTCTACATCGACGGCTCGCCGGTGGCGCGCGCTCGTGCCGGCGACGACGTGGTGATCGTGCTCGACCAGACGCCGTTTTACGCCGAGAGCGGCGGCCAGGTGGGAGACACCGGCGAGCTGCGCAATTCGCGCTCGCGCATCCTGATCGAAGACACCGTGAAGGTGCAGGCCAGCGTGGCGGGCCACACTGGGCGCATCGTCGAAGGCGAGGTCGAGGTCGGCGACATCTTCGTCGCCGGCGTCGATGCCGGAAAGCGCATCAAGACAATGCGCAACCACAGCGTCACACACCTGATGCACAAGGCGCTGCGCGAAGTGCTGGGCGCGCATGTGCAGCAGAAGGGCTCGCTGGTCAACGCCGAGCGCACGCGCTTCGACTTCGCGCACAACGCGCCGGTGACGGCCGAGCAGATCGCCAAGGTCGAGCGGCTGGTGAACGCCGAAGTCCTCGCCAATGCGGCGACGCAGGCGCGCGTCATGAGCATTGACGATGCGCAGAAGACCGGCGCGATGATGCTGTTCGGCGAGAAATACGGCGATGAGGTTCGCGTGCTCGACATCGGCAGCAGCCGCGAACTGTGCGGCGGCACGCATGTGGCGCGTTGCGGCGACATCGGCCTGTTCAAGATCGTCGCCGAGAGCGGCGTCGCGGCCGGCGTGCGCCGCATCGAGGCGGTGAGCGGCGACAACGCGCTGACCTATCTGCAATCGCTCGAAAACATGGTCAACGACGTCGCGGCGAGCCTGCGCGCAGCGCCTGCCGAAGTACCTGCGCGCCTGGGCCAAGTGCTCGAGCATGTGCGCTCGCTCGAGAAGGAACTTGCGGCGGCGAAGGGCAAACTGGCCTCCGCCCATGGCGACGACTAGCTTGCCGCTGCCGTGGACGTGGGTGGCCTGAAAGTGCTGGCGGCGCGGCTCGACGGCGCTGATGCCAAGACGCTGCGCGAGACGCTCGACAAGCTGAAAGACAAGCTCAAGACCGCGGTGATCGTGCTCGCCACGGTGGAAGGCGGGCGTGTGCAGCTCGCCGCGGGCGTGACGGCCGACAGCATCGGCAAAGTCAAGGCCGGCGACCTGGTGAACTTCGTTGCGCAACAGGTCGGCGGCAAGGGTGGCGGCAAACCGGACATGGCGATGGCCGGCGGAACCGATCCTGCCAAGTTGGGCGCAGCGCTCGCGTCGGTGCGCGATTGGGTCGCGCAGCGCGTCTAGGCGACGTTTAGGCGCCAAGCCGCGACGACTGGCCTGCGCGAATCGCATCGCGACCACCATGACGATCACGATTCGGCGCGCGGCGTGGCCGCGCGCCGTTGGCGTGGCGCTCGCCAGCTTCACGCTGGCGATGGCGCAAGGCCAGACGACAGGCCAGACGACCGGCCAGACGACCGGCCAGGTGTTCGCCGACGACCCGAAATCGCTGCAAACGCCGCAAGGCGTGGCGAACATCTTTCACCAGGCTTGTCTGCGCCAGGTTGCGCAGTCCGAAGCGGCCGTCGACTGGGCGCTGACGCAAGGATTCGAGCCGCTCGACGCGCTCGGCGGCAGCGGCTACGAGCTGCTCGAAGGCCAACCCGGCAACGTGCTTGCCGCGCCCGCCTCCGAAGGCCGCGTGCTGCTCGTCGTGACGCACGACCGGCGCTGCACCGTCTGGGCGCAACGCATCAGCGGCCCGCAACTGCGCCTGGCCATGGCCGAAGTGATGGACCGGTTGGCCAGCGCGGGGCACCGCGT
>JANOLA010000285.1:0-6415 GCA_031419535.1 Burkholderiales bacterium
TGATGCGCAACCTGCTGATCGACGTCTCAGGCAACACCCACCGCGCCGAATTCTGCATCGACAAGATGTACTCGCCCGATGGGCCCACGGGGCGCCTCGGTCTGTTGGAAATGCGCGGCTTCGAGATGCCGCCGCACGCACGCATGAGCCTGACACAGCAGTTGCTGATGCGGTCCCTGGTTTCGCGCTTCTGGCAGCAGCCGTACCGGCCGGCGCGCCTGAAACGCTGGGGAACCGAATTGCACGACCGCTTCATGCTGCCGCATTTCATTTGGCAGGACCTGGGCGACGTGCTCGAAGAACTCAACGGTTTCGGCTACGCACTGCAACCCGAGTGGTTTGCGCCGCACCTCGAGTTCCGCTTTCCGCGCCTGGGCGACTTCACGGCGCGCGCAATCGAGGTCGAATTGCGCATGGCGCTCGAGCCCTGGCATGTGCTGGGCGAAGAAGGCGCGATCGGCGGCACGGCGCGCTTCGTCGACTCGTCGCTCGAGCGCGTGCAGGTGAAAGTCACCGGACTTGTCGACGACCGCCATGCACTCACCTGCAACGGTCGGCGCGTGCCGCTGCAGCCGACCGGTCGGGTCGGCGAGTTCGTCGCTGCGGTTCGTTACCGAGCGTGGAATCCGCCATCGGCGCTGCACCCGACGATTCCCGTGCACGCGCCACTTGTGTTCGATCTGTTCGATGCCTGGATGAGCCGTTCGATGGGCGGCTGCCAGTATCACGTCGCGCATCCCGGGGGCTTGAGCCACGAAACCTTTCCGGTGAATGCCTATGAAGCCGAGGCGCGGCGCCTGGCGCGCTTCTTCCGCGTCGGCCACACGCCAGGCGAAATGAAGCCACCCCTCGCCGAACGCAACCCGGATTTCCCATTCACACTCGACTTGCGCCGCAAGCCCGCCGGATGACGGCGCCGGCCCGCGAGCAGCGGCGCGCGCCGGCCTGCTAGGCTTGCCGCCATGACTCCCTGCGCCGCGCGATGCCGTTGCTGAAAAGGCTGCTCTCGGAATACTCCGCACTCGCCGGCCGCTACGACGAGTTGCTCGCCGCGCCACACCAGCCGCGGCCGCACTGGGAGGCGTTCATCCGCGCCATGGCGGCGCGCGACGTTCCCGAGATCGGCGATACGCTGTCGACGATGGAGCGCGAGATTCGCGACAACGGCGTCACCTACAACGTCTACGCCGACCGCCAAGGCACTGACCGGCTGTGGGAAGTCGATCCGCTGCCCCTGCTGCTGCCGGCCGCGGAATGGCGAGCGATCGAAGCCGGTGTCGCGCAGCGAGCCGAACTGCTGAACCGCGTGCTCGCCGACGTCTACGGCAAGCAGGAGCTGTTGCGTTCGGCGGCGGTGCCGCCGGCGGTGATCTTCGGCCACAGCGGTTTCCTGCACGCTGCGCAGGGCATTCGCCCGAGTGGCGGCGTGCACCTGTTCCACTACGCCGCGGACCTGGCGCGCGCACCCGACGGCAAGTGGTGGGTCGTCAGTGATCGCACCCAGGCGCCGTCGGGTGCCGGCTACGCGCTCGAAAACCGGCTCGTCGTGTCGCGCGTGTTCCCGCAACTGTTCAGCGAATTGAACGTGCAGCACCTCGCCTCGTTCTTCGCGACGTTGCACGATTCGATCCTGCGCCTTGCGCCGCACGGCGATGGCCCACCGCGCGTCGTTTTGTTGACCCCCGGGCCGTACAACGAGACCTATTTCGAGCACACACTGCTGGCGCGTTATCTCGGCTTCACGCTCGTCGAGGGCAGCGATCTCACGGTGCGTGAGGGCCGGGTCTGGATGAAAACCGTCGACGGCCTGCAGCGCGTTCACGCGATCCTGCGGCGCCAGGATGATGACTACTGCGACCCGCTCGAGCTGCGCACCGATTCGGTACTTGGCATCCCCGGCCTGACCGATTGCGCGCGGCGTGGCACGGTCTTCCTGGCCAACGCGCTGGGCGCTGGCGTGCTCGAGTCCGGCGCGCTGCTGGGCTACTTGCCGCACCTGAGCGAGCGACTGCTCGGCGAGGAACTGCGTCTGCCGTCGGTGGCGACCTGGTGGCTCGGTGAGCCCGCCGCGTTTGAGGACGCCTGGCAGCAACTCGACCACATCCTGATCAAGCCGCTCGAGCGCTCACCGCAGGAACCTGCCGTGTTCGGCCAGTTTCTTTCCAGCGACGCGAAGGAGGCGCTGCGCCAGCGCATCGCGCTGCGTCCAGAGCGCTACGTCGCCCAGGAGGCGGTGCATGTCTCGCAAGCACCCGTGCTCGAGCGCGGCCCAAACCACCGGCTCGCCGCGCGCACGGTCGGGCTGCGCATCTTCGCGGTCGCGACGGCGCAGGGCTATCAGGTCATGCCTGGAGGTCTGACGCGCGTCGCTGCCGACGGCAATTCGTACTCGATCACGATGCAGCGCGGCGGTGGATCGAAGGACACCTGGGTGCTTTCCGACGCGCCGGTGAACGCATCGTTTTCGTTGTTGCGCAAGACCATCACGCCTGACGACTTGTCGGCGGCGCGAGCGAACTTGCCTTCGCGTGCCGCCGAGAATCTGTTCTGGTACGGCCGCCACGGTGAACGACTCGATTCCACCGCCCGACTGCTGCGCGTCGCGATCACCCAGAGCCTGGGCCGCGATGACGCGCCGGGTGCGCCGGATTCGAACGGCTCCAACCGCGGCCTGCCGGTGCTCGAACTCGCGCGGCAGCAGGGCCTGTTGAGCGCAGCCTACGAGGACCAAAGCGCGTTGCTGTACGCCGCGACCGACCCGGCCACCGGCTTGGGCGCGCAAGTGCAGCAGCTCACGCGTGTCGCCTACAACTTGCGCGAACGTTTGTCGCTGGACCACTGGCGAACGTTGAACCGCATGCACGCCGATCCGCTGTTTTCGCGCGCCCTCGGTAGCGCACCGCAGGCGGGCGCGGTACTGGCCGGACTCGATCGCATCGTCGTCACGGCGACGACGCTGTCCGGCTTCGTCCTGGACGGAATGACGCGCAACCTGGGCTGGCGCTTTCTTTCGCTCGGCCGGCGCATCGAGCGGCTCTGGCACCAGTGCGCCGCGCTGCGGATTGCGATCGGCGCGGGCCGTTCGCACGGTCTGGACTGGCTGCTCGAACTCGCCGACTCCACGCTGACCTATCGGTCGCGCTACGTCGCCGCGCCGGAGTGGCTGCCGGTGCTCGACCTGCTGGTGCGCGATGAGAACAACCCGCGCTCGCTGGCGTTCCAGGTGAAGGGCCTGCGCGAATATGTCGCCAAGTTGGAGGCGACGCACGGCCGATTTGCCGGCGACACCCTCGCCCCGGTGCAGGCCGCGCTCGACGCCTTGAGCCCGGCAGACCTGGACCCGCAAAGCCCGGCGCTGGCCCTGCTGATCGACCAGGCCCAGCGCGCGGCGCACCGGGTGTCGGAAGATCTGGCGCTCGAGTTTTTCTCGCACTCGACGGCGCGCAGCGTGCTGTCTCTGGTTGCGTAAAGCTCGGAATGGGGCCGGCATGAACCAATCTATGGAGCTGGGCGATCCCGCGCTGCGAGCCACGCCGACGGCGCGCTACGACATCGAACACGAGACCCACTACGACTACGCGGCACCGGTCGCGCAATCCTGGCAGTTGGCGCGCCTGACGCCGCGTTCCCTGGCGTGGCAAAAGGTCTTGTCGTATTCGCTGCGGATCGACCCGCCTGTCGATGAGCGGCACGAGACGCCCGACAGCTTCGGCAATACGGTTGTGCATTTCGCGCTGCACCGCCCGCACCGCGAGCTCAGCGTGCGAATGAACTGCAGCGTGGAGGTCGACGCGTGCGCTGGCGTTCGCGCCGAGCACGGTCAGCCCTGGGGAAGCTGGGGAACTTGGGAAAAGGTACGCGAGTCCGTGCTCGCCGATCCGTCGCACGACGACCTGCGCGCCGCTCGAATGCGCGAGCCGACGCGGCTGCTGCCGCTGTCCGGCCGCGCGCGCGACTATGCCCAGCGTTACCTCACCCCGGGACGCGACTGGTTAGAGGGCGTGCTCGCGCTGATGCACGCCATCCACGCGGATTTCGAATTTGAGCCGGGCGCCACGACGGTCAGCACTTCGGTGGACGAGGTGCTGACGCAGCGCAGCGGCGTGTGCCAGGACTTTGCGCACGTGATGTTGGCGGGTCTGCGCAGCCTGGGCCTGCCGGCGCGCTATGTGTCGGGTTACCTGCTCACCGACCCACCGCCGGGCCAGCCGCGCCTGGCCGGCGTGGACGCGACGCACGCGTGGGTGGCTGCGTATGCGCCGGGCCTGGGCTGGGTTGAATTCGACCCGACGAACAACCAAATGGCCGATCAGCGCTACATCACGCTCGCCTGGGGCTGCGACTTCGGCGACGTGGTGCCACTGCGAGGCGTGATCCTCGGTGGCGGCGAACAGCAGATGGAGGTTCGCGTCAGCGTCACGCCGGTGTAGCGACGGCGCATTCGCCGCGCGCGGCGCGCAAAAGAACGGGCGCCTCGCGGCGCACCGTTCTGCAAAGATGCGGTCACCGGATCGGTGAACCGATCGCCAGCGACCCTGTCGGTCAATCGATCAGCGAACCGATCAACGAACCGGATCAGCGAACCACGGCGATCTGCTCGCGCTTGTCACCCTTGTAGGTGTAGAGCGTCAGCGCACCGTTCTTCACGTCGCCCTTGTTGTCGAACGAAATCGTTCCGGTCACGCCCTTGAAGCCTTCCGTCTTGGCCAGAACCGGCAGGTACTTCGCCGGCTCGGCGGAACCGGCCTTGACCATCGCGGCGATCATCACGTTCATGGCGTCGTAGACGTACGGCGCGTAGACCTGCACGTCGGCGTTGTATTTGGCCTTGAAGCGCTTGTAGAAGTCTTCCATGCCGGCTTTGCCCGCGCCTTCGACGCCACCCGCTTCGGCGCACACCACCTGGCCGTCGACCATCGAGCCCGCGGCCAGCTTGGGCAGCTCGCCCGAGCAGATGCCGTCGCCGCCCATGAACTTGGCGGTGATGCCCAGTTGCTTCATCTGGCGCAGCATCGGGCCGGCCACGGCGTCCATGCCACCAAAGAACACTACGTCGGGCTTTTTAGATTTGATCTGGGTCAGGATGGCAGTGAAATCTGTCGCCTTGTCGGTCGTGAATTGCGTGTCGGCAATCGCGCCGCCCGAGGCCTTGACGGCCTTGGCGAACTCTTCGGCGACGCCCTGGCCATAGGCCGTGCGGTCGTCGATCACGGCAATCGACTTGCCCTTCAGTTCTTTCACGGCGTAGCGGCCGAGCGTGCCACCCAGGTGCACGTCGTCAGCCACGACGCGGAACGTCGTCTTGTAGCCGTTGCGCGTGAACTTCGGGTTCGTGGCCGAGGGCGAGATCTGTGGAATGCCGGCGTCGCTGTAGATCTTGGACGCGGGAATCGAGGTGCCCGAATTCAGGTGGCCGATCACGCCGTTGACCTTGGAGTCGACCAGCTTTTGCGCCACTGCCGTGCCTTGCTTCGGGTCGGCGGCATCGTCTTCAGCGAGCAGCTCGAACTTGACCTTCTTGCCGCCGATCGTCGTGCCCTTCGCATTGGCTTCTTCGATCGCCATGCGCGCGCCGTTTTCATTGTCCTTGCCCAGATGGGCAATGCCCCCGCTGGTGGGGCCCACGTGACCGATCTTGACGACCATGTCTTGCGCCGAAGCGCCGGCTGAGAACAGCACGGCCGCGGCAGCGGCCAACACGTTCAGTTTCACTTGCATAGGTTCTCCTGGTGAGGGATCGGCCGGATCAGGCCGGGGAATTGTTAGAGGAAGGGCCGCCACGATACCGCAAAAACCGCTGGGTCTCCATCGGGGTTTGCCATTTCGCTGCACCTGGTTGAGTCGCCCCCGCTGAAGGCGGGTGACGCGCCAGGCTCGCCCTCAACGCGGCTGATCGGCGTTGCGATGACGCGCCAGTTCCTGGGCCACCGCCTTGGCGACCATGTCGCGCAGCATCGCGCTGAACTGTTCGCGCGTTTCGAGCAGCATGGCCTCGGCGGCGCGCGCCAGCAGCGGCACCAGCGCGTCGCGCAGCCGCGCCTCGAAGCTGGCTTCGATCTGGCTCTGCAAATCGAGCATGATGTCGGCGACAAGGCGCTGCTCCGCCTGCTCCGCCTCGACCGTTGGCTCCACCGCGGCGAGCAGCGCCGACACCTGCGGAATCGAGGTCCTGGTGAAAGGGATGGTCAGTTCTTCGGCGCCCGGGGCCGGATCGACTGGGTCAACCACCTGGCCCGCCAGGCCGATGAAGGCGCTTGCCACGGCGTCGCCGGGAACGTCGAGCAGCAGGTCGACCGTGGTCGACGGGGAAATCACTTCGGTGAGCGTGGGAACGCGCCGGCCGCCGCGGTCGCGCTCAAGCGTCATGGCCGACCTCATGGCGCGTGATGGCGTAGCCGCGGCTTGCGTAGTGCTT
>JANOLA010000286.1:0-1579 GCA_031419535.1 Burkholderiales bacterium
GGGGCCTCGGACGGGGCTGTGCTTTTGGTGGGGCCAACAGCTGGCTGCGGGCGCGCCCCGCGTGGGTGGGCCGTAGACCCCCCCCCGGCCCGCCTGCCCTTGCACTAGGCTTGCACGTGAAACTTCGCGATGCCTGCGACAAAGCATTGCAAGACTCCGGCACCCAGCCTCACCCGACACCGGCAAAGGCCAGAAGGCATGAGCGAAAGCGAGATAGACAGCGCCCCATCTTCCTGTCATCGTGCAACGTCGAACAGTGACCGTGAATCGAGCATCTCGGCATCCCTGCGTTCAAGAAAGGCCAACCATGCCCGACCCCGACCTCGCCAAACAATTCGCCGGGAAGATGCTGAACATCTACACCGGCGCGGTGCTGACGAAGCTGATCGACATCGGCTACCAGACCGGCTTGTTCGAAGCCTCCAAGCTCGGGCCGGCGAGCAGCGAGGAGTTGAGCGAACGCGCCGGCCTGAACGAACGCTACGTGCGCGAATGGCTCGGCGCCATGACGACGGGAGGCATCTACACCTTTGAGGCGGCGACGCAGCGCTACACGCTGCCCGAAGAACACGCCGTGGCGCTCACCGGCGAAGGCGCATCCAACCTGTGTCCGGCAAGCCGCATCATCAACCACTTCGGCACGCACCTGCCGGCGCTGACGCGCTGTTTTCGCAGCGGCGGCGGCATCTCGTATTCGGCGTACCGGCCGGTATTCACGCAGTGCATGGACGATTCGTGGCGGCGCGTCTTCGACCAGCATCTGGTGGCGGGTTTCATCGGCGCGGTACCGGGGCTGAGTGAATCGCTGCGGCGCGGCATTGCCGTGCTCGACGTGGGTTGCGGCACCGGCCACGCGATGAACATCCTCGCGCGCGAATTCCCGGCGTCGAATTTCACCGGGTACGACATTGCCGAAGACGCCATTGCCAGCGCGAGCGCAGAAGCGCAACAGATGGGCCTGACAAACTCAAGCGCATGACGCCAGCCCGAGTGCGAGAACAAGCGTGAGGGTCGGCGCGCGCCACGGGTTGTTTCGCATCGGAACCCTTTCTCAATGCGCTGTCGCTGCCGCATGCCGGCACACATAGCTGCAGTTCTGCGGCCGAGGCGTATCCAGAATTTCGACGTTGCCAAAACCCGCCTCGGCGAGCATGCGCTTGGCGAGCTGCTGCCCCCACACCGTGCCGAGCCCCGCGCCGCCTTGCGCCAGCGACACCGGCATGCAGTGCATCAGGCTGAAACCGTAGTGCAACGCGGCGAACGGGTTGCCGACGTTCTCTTCTACCTTGCTGCTGAACTTGAAATCGACCATCAGAAACGTGGCGCCCGCCTTCAAAGCGTGGCTGATGCCGCGCAAGACGGCATCGGGGGCGACCTGGTCGTGGATCGCGTCGAACGCCGTGATCAGGTCGAACTTCGGCGTGTCGGGGAGCCGGGCCACGTCGGCGATCTCGAACCTTGAGTTTGTCAGGCCCATCTGTTGCGCTTCTGCGCTCGCGTTGGCAATGGCGTCTTCGGCAATGTCGTACCCGGTGAAATTCGACGCCGGGAATTCGCGCGCGAGGATGTTCATCGCGTG
>JANOLA010000287.1:0-4860 GCA_031419535.1 Burkholderiales bacterium
GCGCTGGCGTGCGCCAGGCGGCGCCGCAGCGCTTCGGGGACCGAGCCCTGCTTGGCGGCGAGGCTGAAGCGGTCCACCGCCTGGGTCAGCGCCGCGTGCAGGCCCTGGCCGTGGTGGCCGATCGCCTCGAGGTTGCGGTCGCACAGGGCCGTGCCCAGGCTCGCCAAGTGGCCCTCGACGCGGCTCAGCGTCGCCTCCAGGGTGCTGTCGGCGCGGGCGGCGCGGATGCGCGGTCCGGTCATATTTGCGATTCCGGCGCGGTTCAGTGCGACTTTTTGCTCAGCAGCTCTTGCGCATTGGCGATCAACTTGTCGGCCACGGCAGACGGGCTGACGACGAATTTGCCTTGCGCGATCGCCGTGGCCAGGCGCTCGACCTTGGCCGCGTCGAACACTTCGCCGGCGGGCTCTTTGCCGGCGAGCAGGCCCGACACCGCGTCGGACAGGCGGACCTTCGCGCTCGCGTCGGTGGGAGCCGTGCCGGTGGGGCAGGTCTTGGCCTTCGCGGTGTTGCCCGTGGCTGCCTTGGGCTCGGCGGCGACCGCCGTGCCCGTGGATCTGTCTGCCGGATGTCCGATCTTCATGGGCTTCTCCAAACGGCCGGCATGGGGATGCCGGCTCGACTTGCAGGGGTTATCGATCTTTGCGGCGCCAACTTTAAGGCCATTTGTGCAGACACGGACCGAACCCCCCTCAACGCACCTCAGCGCGTGAGATCGATCTCTTTATTGGCCACCGCATGGCCCACCACGACACGCCCCGATTCGGTTCGTGCCCGGGCCGGCTGGCCCTCAACGCCGGCATGCAGTGCCTGGCCGGCGCTGACGACGGCAAAACCGGCGCCACGTGTGACCAAACGAACTTCGTCGCCTGCCGCGAACCAGATGCGCGGGCGCAGGTGGGCCTCGCGCACCGCGGCTCCGGCGGGCACGGCGCGCACCAAGGTGCGCCCATCGATGCGCGCCGAGTCGGCGAACGTGCTCGATGCGTTTTCGGCGAGGTCGACCTCGGCTTGATACAAGTCTTGCGGCGTCACCACGGTGCCGACGGGCAACGCGGCAGCCGCCACCGCGGCCGTGCCGAACACCTTCACCGTCACCGGAACGAACACGTTCCAGCGCGTCGTCCCCTCGATGCAGCGCAAACCGACGCGGCTGGGTCCCCACAGCCGCGTGGCGCCCGCGAGGTAGGGCTCGGCGCGTTCGCAAGGTGCCAGGCGCAGCCGAGGGTCGAGGCTGCCGACCCGCACTTCGATGCGATTGCCAGGCGTCTGGTGGCGGGCCGCTTCGAGCGTGAACTGGTGCAGCTGCCGCGCCAGGGCGGTGTCGAGCGCGCCTTGCGCTGACGCTGTGGCGGCGAAGCATGCCCAAGCGAGATGGATTGCAGCGCGCCAGGCGCGACCGACGCGAAGCGCGCACGAGGCGCGAAAGACGACAGGCGCGCACGAGGCGCGAAAGACGGCGCGCGCGGTCAGGCTCAGACGGAGTTGCTCATCCATGGCCGCACTCTACGGGCTGGCCGCGGCGGCGGGGGCGGGAATAGAGCGCCGATCCCCTCGCTATTCGCGCTAATGAATCGGCAGCGTGCTCACCAGAATGCACTCACGTCGCCAAAGTGGCGACAGGGTGCGCGTGGGCAAACCGCGGCGCGTGCCTGAACCGGCGGCCCTTGCGCGCCGGTGGGAGCAACGACGATGCTGAACCGATTGAACGACGCGCTCGACTTTCAAGGCCAGGCTCTGCTGCTGCGCTCGCAGCGCCAGCGCCTGATCGCGAGCAACATCGCGAACGCCGACACGCCCGGCTTCGTGGCGCGCGATTTCGACTTCGCGCAGGCGCTGCGCGACGCGACGGCGGCGCTGCCGGGGTCGCACGGATCGGCGCAGGGCTTGGGGCCGGGCTTGCTGCGATCGAACACCGGCCATCTCGGCGGCGGCGCTGCCGGAAGCGGCACGCCGACGCTGAACTACGCGACACCGAGCCAGACCAACCTGGACCGCAACACGGTGGACATGGACCGCGAACGCGCCGCGTTCGCCGACAACGCCGTGAAGTACGAAGCGACGCTGCGCTTCATCAATGGCCATGTGCGAACCATGCTCGAGGCGATCAAGGGTCAATAGGGAGACGGATCATGTCGATGTTGAACATCTTCAATGTGGCTGGTAGCGCGGTCAGCGCGCAGAGCCAGCGCCTGAATGTCGTGGCGTCGAACCTCGCCAACGCCGACACCGTGGCCGGGCCCGACGGCCAGGCCTACAAGGCGCGCCAGGTCACGTTCCAGACGCAGTTGCTGGGCGTGAATGCGAACGATGCGGCGTCGGCCGGCGTCACCGTCAGCACCATCAGCGAGAGCCAGACGCCGGGTCGGCGCGTGCACGACCCGAAGCACCCGCAGGCCGACGCGGAAGGCTACGTGACCTACAGCAACGTGAATCCAGTCGAAGAAATGGTCAACATGATTTCGGCGTCGCGCTCGTACCAGAACAACATCGAAGTCATGAACACGGCCAAGACGCTGCTGCTGAAGACGCTGCAGCTCGGCCAGTGAGCGAACAGTAAGCGAAACAGGACAAGCAACATGGCCACATCTCCCGTCTCTTCCTTCGGTGGCAGCACCGTGCTCGACCCCGCCGCGCAAGCCGCGAAAGACGTTCAGGCGAGCGCCGACCGATTTCTGAAGCTGCTCGTGACGCAGATGCAGAACCAGGACCCGCTGAACCCGATGGACAACGCCCAGGTCACGAGCCAGATGGCGCAGATCAACACCGTGAGCGGCATCGAAAAGCTGAACCGCTCGGTGCTGGCGCTGTCGGACCGGTTTCTGCAAATGCAGGCGCTGCAAGGCGCGGCGCTGGTCGGGCGCGACGTGATCGTTCCCGGCAACCGGATGTCGATCCTCGAGGACGTGGGACAGGGCGGCTTCGAGCTGAACAGCGCCGCCGACAACGTCAAGGTCGAGGTGCTGGGCGGCGCCGGCCACGTGATCGACACGCTCGCGCTGGGCGCGCAAGGGTCGGGCCGGCACAGCTTCAACTGGCCCGCCAAGGGCGTGCTGGACGATGCCGGAACGCGCTTTCGGGTCATCGCGACGAGCGGCGCGACCGCGTTGCCCGCGACCCCGCTGATGCGCGACACCGTGACCGCCGTGAGCGCCGATGGCGCGGGCAACTCGCTGACGCTCGAACTCGCGCGCAACGGCCCGGTCGCTTACGCCGACATCAAGGCTTTCAACTGACGAGCATGAGAACTTCTGCGCTGCGCCTGCCGATCTTGGGCCTGCGGTGCTCGCCGTACCCAAGTACGGCTGCGCTCCTCGACCCAAGCTCGGCACGCTCGCGACGCAAATTTCTCACGCTCTGAATCCGCAACCTCCGAAACACCCGACGCAACGCGTCTTCATTCCCAAGGAAACCCCATGAGCTTCCAGCAAGGTCTGTCAGGTCTGAACGCTTCGAGCAAGAACCTCGAAGTCATCGGCAACAACATCGCCAACGCCAACACCTTCGGCGCCAAGGCGTCGCGCGCCGAGTTTTCGGACATGTACGCGAACGCCTTGAACGGCGGAGGTTCGAACGCCATCGGCATCGGCGTGAACCTGATGGCGGTGTCGCAGCAGTTCACGCAGGGCAACCTGACGACGACGGAAAACCCGATGGACTTGGCGATCAACGGCCCGGGTTTCTTTCAACTGTCGGACGGCAACAGCCCGACGGTGTATTCGCGCAACGGCCAGTTCAAGGCGGATCGCGACGGCTACATCGTCAACAACGAGGGCCTGCGCCTGCTGGGCTACCCGGCCGATGGCAGCGGCAACATCCTGCCGGGCGCGGCCGCCGCGCTGCAAGTGCCCACGGCCGGCCTGGTGCCGAACCCGACGACTCAGATGCGACTCGAGTTCAACCTCGACTCGCGCGTCGGCGTGCCGGCGGCAGCGGCGGTGCCCAACATCGACATCACCGACCCCGATACCTACACCAGCGCGACCACGATGACGGTGTATGACGCGAAGGGCCAGGACGTCGCGCTCACCTACTACTTCCAAAAGACCGCCACCGACAACTGGAACGTTTACGTCACGGCGAACGGCACGCCGCTGGTCGACGACGGCACCGGCAATCCGGCAGTGAACACGACGCTCACGTTCCCCTCCAACGGCGGCACGCCCACCGCACCGGTGGGTACGGTGCTGCTCGACATTCCGGCCAGCACGAACGCTGCCGGCGCCGTGACGGACCCCATCCTCGGGGTCGCGCTGGACTTGAGCGGCGCGACGCAATACGGTGCAAATTTCGCCGTGACCGACCTGAACCAGGATGGTTACGCCGCTGGGCAACTCGTCGGCGTGGGTGTCGAAGCCAATGGCATCGTCATGGCGCAGTATTCGAATGGCCAGTCGAAGCCGGCCGGCCAGGTGGAAATGGCGATCTTCCGCAACCCACAAGGCCTGCACCCCGACGGTGGCAACACCTGGTCGCGCAGCTACGCGGCGGGCGATCCGATCACCGGCGTTGCGGGCGACGCGAACTTCGGCGTGTTGCAGTCGGGCGCGCTGGAAGAGTCGAACGTCGATCTGACGGCGGAGCTGGTGAACATGATCACGGCGCAGCGCATTTACCAGGCGAACGCGCAGACGATCAAGACGCATACCAGATCTTGCAAACCCTCGTCAACCTTCGTTGAGCACCTTTTCTCCTGAAGCGCCGAGCCGAGCCGAGGAACCGCGATGGACCGAATGATCTACCTGTCGATGTCGGGCGCGAAAGCGACGATGCAGCGCCAGGACGTGCTCGCCAACAACCTGGCGAATGTGTCGACGGTGGGCTTTCGCGCCGAGCTGCACGCGTTTCGCTCGGTGCCGG
>JANOLA010000288.1:0-4401 GCA_031419535.1 Burkholderiales bacterium
CAAAGCGGTTCGGCCTTGCGCATCGCGGGTGTCTACCGGCACGCCGGCATCGAGCAGCCGCCGCAGCGCCGCCATGTCGCCGGCTTCAGCCGCGCCCACCAGTGCAGGGACATCGGCACCGGCCCATCCGGGCCATGTCACGCCGACGGCCAGCAGCGTGCGGCGCCTCATTGCGGCGCCCCCGCATCAGTCAAGGCCTCGCCATAGACCATGCGCGAGATGCCAGCCCAGCCGGCGGCTGCCTCGCACATTCGGCAGGGGCGAGAGGTGGACACCAGCACGCAGTCGGACAGGTCGCGCGTGCGCAGTCGGCGCGCGGCATCGCGGATGGCTTCCATCTCGGCATGGGCGGTGGGGTCGGTAGCGATGACCACACGGCTGGGCGCGGCGCCGACGATCAACTCGCCGCGTAGCACCACAGCACCGAAGGGCTGGTCGCCGGCGCGCAACGCGTCGTCGCGCAAGGCCTCGGCGCGGCGCATCGCCTCGCGCAGTGGCGCGTCGGCGGCCAGCGCAGGCACGGAAAACCAGGGCAGCGTCGCCAGCAGGCAGCTGCGACGGCGAATGCCCAGTGGGCGAAGGCGAAACGGCATGCCGGCATTCTGGCCGCTAAAGGCCACGCCAGCCACCATAGGGTGCAGGGCGGAAAACGGCCCGCAGAGGCGTCAGGCCTGCCAAGCAGGGGACGATCACGGTCAGCGGGCCTCGGTCGGGGCTCGGTGTTGGTGGCCGTAGCCTGGGTCACGGACCGCCGCACCGGCGGGTTCAGGGCAGCGAGATCCGATCGGCGAGGACCCGGTGTCGACCCCTATGCACAGGTCGCAACTATGTGCAGATCCGAGTCGTCGTCGGACAACTCCTCCTGGTCAGCCGGCTCGCAAGGTGTTGCGACTTCTTTGCATAGTTTTCGGCACCACGAGCCCTCGTGCTGCCCAGCGCCAGCGACTGTTGATCTCGTGTGTCAGGCGATGGCCGAGTTCATCGCGCCATTGCTCACCCGCCTTGAACAGTCTGCATGCCCCACGAATGCTGGCGTTCGAGCGAGTCGATCGCAATTGCCACCCCTCACGGTCGGGAACTTCCGTCGCGAGCGACAACAGGACATCGAGACCACACGCTGTGACGCGAGACCTCGTGCGCACGAAAACTATGTCGAGGTCTTGTTGGCCATGAACACGCACAGGCCGCGCAGATCCTCGGCCATCGGATCTAAGCGCTCCTCATCTGCGCATAGTTGCGACCTGTGCATAGGGGTCGCTATGTAAATCTCTCCATAGCGACCCAAAGCAGGCATCCGAACCCCGAGGTTGACAGCCTTGAAGCGGTCATCCCCAGGTACAGCCTCGGCCGTGGCAAAGGCGCGGCGGCCAAGCGATTCATGAACACCGGCAGCGATATCACGATGTGCGGTTTGCCATCGTGCCCTCGGGGATCAGTACTTCCCTTTTCCGCTCGAACAACTCGAACAGTGTCCGCCACAGCGCATTGGCGATGAACGCCAGCGCGTTCAGTGAACGGCTGGACTGCCCGTCGCTCCAGCGAGCTGCGGCACTCGCGCCAACGGGTCGCTATTTCTTCGTCGGGGCTTTGTAGCTGAGGCCGTGCGCCTTCTCTTGCGCCGCCACGAACTCCTTCGGGGACATAAGCCGCGTGGTCCGATAACTGCTGAGATGTCCAGGGGCGTTGACGGCCAAAGCTAGCGCGGCCGCCGCCGTGTCGTCAGGCGCCTCGAAAATTGCGACCACGTCATGCTCCCCGAGACAGAAGTCAAAGCTAATCAACTTGCCACCAAGTTTCTTGACGATGGCCGTAACTCCTGCCACGCGATCCTGGGGATTGCTGACAAACGCGGCAATAGCGGCGGAAGTGTATGAGGCTTGAATAAGATAGCGAGGCATGAAAGGATCTCCTTTTGATATTGGATCTTGATCAATTTTGTCCCGTCAGCCGATGCATTGCAGGACAGATCGTTTTTAACACGAGCCCCCTTGGTCTTGGGGAAGAATCTTGTAGGGCGCGAACCTGCAGTTCGAGGTGGGTGAGGATGCGCTCGATCACTGGCTCTTCGAGAATGACGGCGATGATCTTCAGTTCACCGCCCCAGTTCGGTCAGCGTGAGCTGTAGCCAGTTTAGAAGGTAGGCCGAATGCATCCCGGTCGCCAGTCCCCGCTTCTGGCCGCCCGCTGCCTGTCGTGAAAGGCAGCTCGCCAGATGCTCAACTTGGGGGTCAGCTTTCTGGCGGCGCACTTTGTGAAGCGAGCGGCGCCTGTCGACCCATTGCAGTCAGCCGATTCTCATGCCAGTGCCGCCAGAAAGCCGCCGCTCCCAGGTCTCGGCGAGGCAAGCCTGGGGCAACGGAGCGAGCGCGCAAGCAGAAGCGGGATTTGAGGAGTCATGCGGCACAGGTCTGTCGACCGAAGCCGAAGCGATGAAGTAAGCTGGTGCCATGGAGGATGCGCCGGACAGACTCGCTGCCACCATCGCCGCCCTCGAGGCGCAGCGGGGGGTTCTGGGCGACGCGATTGTCGATACGGCGCTGGCACCGCTGAAACGCGAACTCGCTGCCCGCAGCGCGCAAGCCACTCAGCAGCAGCAGTTGAAACAGGTGTCGGTCCTGTTCGTCGACGTTGTCGGCTCCACCGCGATCGGGCAGCAACTGGGGCCCGAGGAGATTCACGCGTTGATGGATGGAGCGCTGGAGCGCTTCACGACGGTCGTTCACGAGTATCACGGCCGGGTGCTGCAGTACACCGGCGACGGCATGCTGGCGGCCTTTGGCTCGGAGCAGGCCAATGAAGACGATGTCGAGAACGCGATCCGGGCGGGCCTGGGCATCATCGAAGACGCGCGCCAACAGGCACCCGAAGTGCAGCGCCGCCACGGCGTACCCGACTTCAACGTTCGAGCCGGGGTGCACACGGGCACCGTTCTGCTCGGCGGCGGCGTCGACGCCGAAGGCAGCATTCGCGGCGCGACGGTGAACATCGCGGCCCGCATGGAGCAAATCGCTCCGCCCGGTAAGCTGCGCGTCAGCCACGACAGCTACCGTCACGTGCGAGGCCAGTTCGATGCGATCGAACAGGCGGCCATCAGCGTCAAAGGCGTCGAGCAACCGCTGCGCAGCTACTTGATCGAGCGCGCGAAACCGAGGGCGTTTCACGTTCCCACTCGCGGCATCGAAGGTGTGCACACACCGATGGTCGGCCGCGAAAGCGAACTCGCCGCCTTGCACGCCGCGTTCAATGCCGCTGCCAGCGAGTGCCGCGCGCGCTCGGTGACCGTGGTTGCCGAAGCGGGGCTGGGAAAGAGCCGTCTGCTTGCGGAATTTCAGGAGACATTGAGCCAGCACATGTGCTGGTTGTTGTTGGGGCGTGCGCATCCGCGCAGCGCGCTGCACCCTTATGGCTTGCTGCGCGACATGCTGGCGCGCCAGTTTCAAATCAGCGAGGCCGATTCTGCCGATCTGGCGCGCAGCAAGCTGATTCAGGGGCTCGCCGGGCAGTTCGCAGACGAAGGCGAAGCTCCCATTCACCTGCTGGGTCACCTGATCGGCCTGGATTTCTCGGACAGCGTGCACCTGCGGGAATTGCTTGGCGACGAGCCGGAATTCAGGAAGCGTGCATTCGATGCCGCCGCATTGTGCTTGCGCCGCCTCAGCACCAGCCGACCCGTCGTGGTGGTGCTGGACGATCTGCATTGGGCCGACCCGGGAACGCTCGAATTCATGGGCCACCTGATGGCCAGCAACCATGACACGCCGCTGTTGAGTCTGATGTTGACGCGCCCGGCGTTGTTCGAGACGCGTCCGGGGTGGGCCACAGCAACGGGCCCTAGCGTTCAACTCGAACTGAAACCGCTCGACAAGAGCTTCAGCCACCGCCTTGCCGACCTGCTGCTGAATCGATTGCCCGAAGTCCCTGCCGCGGTGCGCGCGCTGCTGACCGGCGGCGCGGAAGGCAACCCGTTCTACATGGAAGAACTGGTGAAGATGCTGATCGACGAGGGCGTGATTCTGGCCGGACCGGAAGGCTGGAAAGTGCTGCCCGACAAGCTGCTCGGTGCACGTGTCCCGCCGACGCTGACCGGCGTGTTGCAGCGACGCGCTGGAGCCTCGCGAGCGCCGCGCCTTGCAGCAGGCCGCGGTTGTCGGGCACGTGTTCTGGGACCGGGCGCTCGAGGCCATCGACCCGAATGCCATCGAAGTCATTGTGTCGCTGCTGCGCAAGCGCTTGATCGTGCGCCACGACGCGCCGACGTTCGACGATGCCAGCGAATACGCTTTTCGGCACAACCTGCTGCACCAGGTCACCTACGATGGGGTGTTGAAGGCAGCCAAGATCGCGGCGCACGCGAGCGTTGGCGCTTTTTGGAGCGCTCGCGCCCAGGTGTCCGGTCCGCAG
>JANOLA010000289.1:0-7914 GCA_031419535.1 Burkholderiales bacterium
TTGATCTTCGCCAGAATCGCCTCGGCGCCGATTTCCTTCGCGTATTCGATCATCACCGGGTCGACCAGCTTCTTCATCGCGGCACGGTCAGCGAACGGAATGCGCTTGAGCTTGCCGGCTTTTTCGAGCGCCTCGAGCTTGGCCGAGTCTTCGCTCGATTCGATCTGCCGGCCGTACGCACCGGCTTCCTTGCCCGCGCGCACCACGGCGGCCTGCAAGTCGGGCGGCATCTTCTTGAACGTCTTGCCCGAAAACGCGATCGGCCGGATCGTGATGGCGTGCTGCGTCATGTTCAGACTCGGTGCCACTTCGAAGAACTTCATTTGCTCCACGCCCGCGGCCTCGTTCTCGCCGGCGGCGATGACGCCGTTCTGGATCGCGTTGTAGACCTCGTTGTAGGCGATCACGGTGGGCGACATGCCGGTGGCGGCGAAGGTCTTGCTCCAGATCGGCGCGCCTTGCACGCGAACTTTCAGCCCTTTCATCTCGGCCAGGTTGCGCACCGGCTTGTTCGCGAAGATGTTGCGCGTGCCGCCACCCGCGTAGCCGATCAGCATCACGTCGGCCTTGGCGGCCACTTCATCGGCCACGGGCTTGAGCGTGTCGGCGTCGAGCACCTTGTTCCAGTGGTCCAGGTCGCGGAACAGGAACGGCGCGTCGATGAACGGCGCGGCTTTCGAGAACGTGGACATGTGCGCCGGCGAGACGATCGCGTAGTCGACCGACACGCCCTGGTTCATGTAGGCGAAGTAGTCTTTTTCCAGGCCGAGCTCGCTGTTCTTGTGCAGCACGAAATTGACCGGCTTGCCGTAGTACTGTTTGACCAGCTGTTCAAACTTCACCAGGGCCTTCGTGAACGCATGGTCATCGTTGAACTGCGAGGCGCCGTGCAGTGTGATCGGTGCCTGTGCGGCGGCGTTGAGCGTGACGCCCAAGGCAAGTGCTGCGCCGAGCGTGGCGATGCCGCGCAAGGCGGAGCGAAGGGAATGTCGCATGGTCGTCTCCAAGGGTCTGTGCCGCCGCAACTTGCGGCCGCGGGAATGCGGCGCGCGGATCGGCTGAGCGAGCGTCGCAGCATTGAAAGGGATCGCCCCGGCTGTGTCAATGCAAAACGCTTGTGGTTTGCACCTATGGCCTTGACGAATTGTCAATGGACGCCTGGCGCTTGGCGCGGTGGTAAGCACCGCTGCCAAGCGTGATCACGCGGTCGGTGGCCAGCACTTCGCCGGGCTCGAACTCGGGAGCGCCCATGACCTGCTGATAAACCGGCCCGAAATCGATGCGCGCCAGCGCCAGCAGTTCGTCGAAGTGCGCAATCGCGAAGTAGGTTTCCTGAAAGTCGTCGATGCGGTAGCGGGTGCGCATCACGCGTTCCAGGTCGAAGCCGATGCGGTTCGGCGAAGCGTCTTCCAACGCGAACATGCTCTCGAGTTTCGACGACGCGATGCCCGCGCCGTAGATGCGCAGGCCGTCGCTTTGCTGCACCAGTCCGAACTCGACCGTGTACCAATACACGCGCGCCAGCTTGTCGAGCACGCCCAGGCGCTGCGCGCGCAACCCACCGACGCCGTAGGCCTGGATGTAGTCGGCAATGACCGGGTTCATCAGCATCGGCACATGGCCGAACACGTCGTGAAAAACGTCGGGCTCTTCCAGGTAGTCCAGGTTCTTCGCGCTGCGAATGAAGTTGCCCGCCGGAAAGCGCCGGTTCGCGAGGTGCTCGAAAAACACTTCGTCGGGCACGAGGCCCGGCACCGCCACCACTTGCCAGCCGGTGCGCTGCAGCAGCACGTCGGACAGGCGCCGGAAGTCGGGAATCTGCTGCGCCGAGAGCGGCAAGTCGCTCATGCCTTGCACGAACAGATCGCAGGCGCGACCGAGCAGCAGTTTCGATTGGCGCTCGAAGAGGGTTTTCCAGACGCCGTGGTCCTGTGCTGTGTACTGGGACCAGCCTTGGTCGACGGTCCAGTCGGCGCGCTCGGGTGCGGCGCCCGCGGCCAGGCCGTGTTTGCCGAAGCCGCTGTCGACTTCACTGAGCTGGCGCAACATGGCGGTGTGATCGAAGCGATTGGCGGCGGGGCCGTGGCGGCTCGGCTGCGCGGGCGTTATGCGGGCTGGATCACGCCGCGCGCGATCTGGTCGCGCTCGAGCGATTCGAACAGTGCCTTGAAGTTGCCCTCGCCAAAGCCGTCGTCGCCCTTGCGCTGGATGAACTCGAAGAACACCGGCCCGAGCAGGGTCTCGGAAAAGATTTGCAGCAGCAGGCGCGGCTGGCCGCCGCTCTTCGTGGCGTCGGAGGTACCGTCCATCAAGATGCCGCGCGCTTGCAACTCGGCGACGTTTTCGCCGTGGCCCGGCAGGCGCTCGCCGAGCATCTGGTAGTAGCTGTCGGAAGGCGCGCTGAGCACCGGAATGCCGGCGAGCTGAAGCGAATCGACACTCGCGATCAGGTCGTCGGTGTGCAAGGCGATGTGCTGGATGCCCTCGCCGTTGAACTTCATCAGAAACTCTTCGATCTGGCCGGTGCTCTTGGACGCCTCTTCATTCAAAGGGATCCGGATCTGGCCGTCGGGCGCTGTCATTGCCTTCGACGTGAGGCCGGTGTAGTCGCCCTTGATGTCGAAGTAGCGCATCTCGCGGAAGTTGAAGAGCTTCTCGTAGAACCCGGCCCAATACGCCATGCGGCCGCGGTACACGTTGTGCGTGAGGTGGTCCACGCGCGTCAGCCCGTGGCCGCGCGGGTGCCGGTCCACACCGGGCAGGAAGTCGAAGTCGATGTCGTAAATCGACCTGCTTTCTTCGAACCGGTCGATCAGGTACAGCGGCGCGCCGCCGATGCCTTTCACCGCGGGCAGGCGCAACTCCATCGGGCCGGTGGGCATGAACACGGGTTGTGCGCCGAGCTCCAACGCGCGCTCGTAGGCCTTGTGCGAATCTTTCACGCGTAACGCGAGGCCGCACGCCGACGGCCCATGTTCCGCCGCGAAGTACCAGGCCGCGCTCTTGGGCTCGCGGTTCACGATGAAGTTGATGCCGCCCTGCCGGTACAGCACCACGTCTTTTGAGCGATGCCGCGCCACCAAGATGAACCCAAGCTTAATGAAAACCGATTCGAGCAGGTTCGGCGTCGGCGACGCGAACTCGACGAATTCGAAGCCCATCAGGCCCATCGGGTTCTCGAACAGGTCTGCCATTCGCATCTCTCCCAGAGGTGATTCGGCATTCTCGCCACGCGGCCGTGGCATTGACATAACGCAAGGGGACGGGCGCTCCCCACCCTTGTTATAGGGATGGCCCTGCTTAAGCTTGACTCATAGACTCAGTCCACCAATGCGCGGCAGACGTGACTGTACACAGGAGGAACCATGAAAGACAAAGACCATCCGCTGCCCGCAGGCGCAGATCACCCCAGCGACCACGCGAGCAACGCCAGCAACGCCAGCAACGCCAGCAACGCTAGCAACGCACCAGCGAGCCTGGCCAGACCGTCGCGCCGCCAGCTCGTGCGCGTGGTGCTGCAAGGCGCGGCGCTGCCGGGCGTGTGCGCCGCGTTCGGCGTGGCCGGTGCGCATGCCGCGACGCCGAGCGCCGGCACCAAGGCCTCATCTGCGGCATCAGCCGCGGGCGACACCGTGACGGTGCTGCGCGATTTCAACGATCCCTACCTCGAACTGCTGCGCTTGCTGACAGTGGCCGCGGAAATCGAGCATGGCCTGATGGTGCAGTACCTGTACGCCGGCTTTTCGGTGAAGCCGGTGTACCAGGCCGTGGCCGGTTACGGCGCGCCGAACACGAATGACCTGATCGGCATCGCCGTGCAGGAAATGCAGCACCTGGGCAAGGTGAACCAGTTGCTGGTGGCGCTGGGCGCGTCGCCCGTGATGATCCGCGAAGATTTTCCGTTCGAGCCCGACATCATCCCGTTTCGCCTGCACCTGGAGCCGATGAGCCGGGCATCGCTGGGCAAGTACGTGTGGTGCGAGTCGCCCCCGGGTGCGACCGACCTCGCCCAGCAGCGCAACCCGAGCGACCAGGCTTTCTGCAGCATGCTCGAGCTTGCACTGGGCAAGGACCAGCGGCCCAACTTCGTCGGCAACCTGTACGACGCGGTGATCGCCACGGTGAAGGAACTGACGGCGACGAAGGAAGCGTCGCTGCCCGATCTGCTTGCCTGGCTGCCGGCGCTGCAAGAGATCAAGAACGAAGGCGAAGTCGGCCATTTCAAGTTCTTCAAGCGGACCTTCCTCGGCAAGCACGAAGGCTTCGGCGGCCGGTCCGACCCTTGGATGCTGCCTGTCGCCGATGCGCTCTACCCGGCGTACCAGTTGCCGGTCGATCCGACCGCCTACGCCGGCCATGCGAACCAGATCAAGGACCCGCTCGCGCAGCGCCTGGCGTGGCTCGGCAACCTGCACTACTGGGTCGTGCTGAACCTGCTGTCGGTGGGCTACAGCGTCGGCTCGCAAGACCTGATCGCGCTGTCGCGCGGCCACATGATGGTGCCGTTCAATTCGCTCGCGCGCCAGCTCGCGAAGATGGGTTCGGGAATGCCCTTCGACCCGCTGGGCCAGGGCTATCTGAGAACAGCGAAGAACGGCGGCAGCCTGCGCTTCATTCGGCACCTGCTGTCCGAGGCCGACCGGCTCGAGGCGCAGATCGGCAAGGAATTGCCGAGCGACTACGCGGTGGGCTTTTGCAAATCGACCAGCGGCGCGCTGGCGCAGCTCGAACCCAAGATTCGTTCGGCGCGCGCGCCGATGCAGCCGTGGGACGACGGGCTCGCTTGAGAGCATGAGAACTTTTCTGCTGCGCCTGCCGATCTTGGGCTTGCGGTGCTCGCCGTACCCAGGTACGGCTGCGCTCCTCGCCCCAACCTCGGCACGCTCGCGACGAAAATTTCTCACGCTCTGATCTGACTAAGGCCACCTCAGCCCGTCCCGCCACCCGTCACCCGCCAGACGACGTCGCCCACATCGTCGGCCACCAGCAGCGAGTGCCCATCGGGCCCGATCGCCACGCCCACCGGCCGGCCGTACGACTCGGATTCGTCGGGCGCGAGAAAGCCGCTCAGAATGTCGCGCGGCGCTCCGCTCGGGCGGCCGTTGGCGAAGGGCACGAAGATGACCCGGTAGCCGCTGAGCGTGCTGCGGTTCCACGAGCCGTGCTGGCCGATCGCCATGCCGTCTTGCGCAAAGCCGGGCAAGGTGCCGGCGGGCAACCAGCACAGGCCGAGCGATGCGGTGTGGCCGCCGAGCGCGTAGTCGGGCGTCATCGCTAGTGCCACCGCGGTGGCGTCCTGCGGCACGCGGTCATCGACGGTGGAACCCCAGTAGCAGTACGGCCAGCCGTAGAACGCGCCGTCCTGCACCGAGGTCAGGTAGTCGGGCGGCGTTTCGTCGCCCAGGCCGTCGCGCTCGTTGACCACGGTCCACAGGGCCCGCGTGCTTGGTTCCCACGCCAGACCGACCGGGTTGCGCAGGCCCGACGCAAACACACGATGCTGGCCGGTAACGAGGTCCAGCTCGTAGATGCTGGCGCGGCCGGCTTCGACATCGAAGCCACTCTCGCCGATGTTGCTGAGCGACCCGACGCCGATGTACAGGCGCTGCCCGTCGGGGCTCGCGAGCAGGCTGCGCGTCCAGTGCCCGCCGCCCGGGTACGCGGTGAGCGGCCGGCCGGGCGCGACGATGCGCGTGGCGCCCGGCGTGTACGGGAACGCCACCACGCCGTCGGTGTTGCCGACGTAAAACGTATCGCCGACCAACGCCATGCCGAACGGTTGGCGCAAACCTTCGAGAAAGGATTCGCGCATTTCCGCGACACCATCGCGGTCCGCGTCGCGCAGCAGCGTGATGCGGTTCGGGCTCGGGCCGATCGCGGCGGCGCGCTTCAACGTGCTGACCATCGCCAGGCTGAAGAGCGACTTCGGCGCCCCAGGCATGAACAGCGACTCGGCCACCGTCACGTCGCCATTGGGCAGCACGTGAATCCAGCGCGGGTGTTTGAGACCCGTGGCAAAGGCGTTCACCTTCAGCCCCGGCGCGGCGGCCGGTGTGTGCCCGGGTGCCCAGCCGCGCGCGGTGGGCATCTTGAGCGTCGGGATGCGGCCCTGGGGTCGTGCCGCCGGAATCACGGGCGACGCGCCGAGCGCCTGCTGGTTTACCGTGCCCTGCAGCCGTCGCCACAGAATTGCCGCGTCGCCGACCCGCGCGACGACTTGCGCAAAAACGCCAGACAGACTCATTGGGCCGTTCCTCTCGATCATTTGCACGTCTGGCGCAGATTCGCCGATCGCGACGCGGCAGCATTGTCTCCCCGCGTGCGGGAGCAGGCTACGTCGTGGCGGCCGGGGCGCTCGGGCGCCGCGCCAGCATTTCGCCCGACACTTCCTCGTAACCTGCCGCGACGCGCAGCAGCGCAGCATCGCTTTGCGGCTTGCCGATGAGTTGCAAACCCGCGGGCCAACGGCCATTCGCATGGAACCCGGCCGGCACGCTGAGCGCGGGCAGGCCGGCGAAAGTGGCGTAGAGCGTCACTTCCATCCAGCGGTGGTATGTGTCCATCGCGCGGCCGGCAATCGCCTTGGGCCAGCGCTCGCCGATCGGAAACGGCCAGACCTGCGTGGCGGGCAAGGCGAGCACGTCAAAGCGCTCGAACAGACCGAGCAGGTGCGTGTGGAATGCCGTGCGCAGTTCGCTCGCGCGCATGAAATCCATGAAGCTCAGGCCCATGCCTTGGTCGTATTCCCAAAGCGCTTCGGGCTTGATTTGTTCGCGCGCGTTTGGTAACTTCATCAGCGCCGCGACGCGTGGCGCGACGAGCGCGCGGCGCCAGACCAGCCAGGCGTTCCACAGCGCGGCCGGATCAAACCCCAGGCGCAGCGGCTCAACGCTCGCACCTGCGCCGGCAAAACGCTGAAGCGCCTGCTCGCACACCGGCAACAGGCCCGGCTCGACGGGCAGATAGTCGTCGAGGTCGGCGAGCCAGCCGATGTGCAGGCCGGGAAGTCCGTGCCGCGCGCTTGCCGCCCTCGCATCCGCACTCGCGCCCGCACTCGGCAAGGCACGCGAGACGCCAACGTCGGCGAAGGCCGACGGCACACTCGAAATCGACAGCGGCGCGCGCGCATCGCGACCGGCCTGCACCGCCAGCAACCGGGCCAGATCGCGCGCCGTGCGCGCCATCGGCCCTTCGGTGGGCAGCTGGCTGACCCACACGTCCAGCGCCGGCCACAGCGGCACGAGGCCCTGGCTCGGGCGCAGGCCGAACACATGGTTCCATGCGGCGGGGTTGCGCAGCGAGCCCATGAAGTCGGAGCCGTCGGCCACCGGCAGCAGGCGCTGCGCCAGGGCGACGGCCGCGCCGCCGCTGCTGCCGCCGGCGCTCGCGCTCGGATCCCAGGCGTTCACGGTCGGCCCAAACACGTTGTTGAAGGTGTGCGAGCCCAGGCCCAACTCGGGCATGTTCGTTTTGCCGATCACGATGCAGCCGGCGGCCTTCATGCGCGAAGTCATCAGGCCGTCTTGCGCGGCCACCGCATTCTTCAGCAGCGGGCTGCCGAAGGTCGTGGGGAAGCCCGCCGCATGCGCCGCATCCTTGATCGCCTGCGGCATGCCGTGCATCCAGCCGCGCGAGCCCTGCGCGGTTTTGCCAGGTGCCAGGTCGGCGTCGCGCTGATCGGCTTGCGCGAGCAGTGTGGCGTCGGGGGCCAGATTGACGAGTGCGTTGAGTCGCGGATTCAGGCGATGGATGCGCGCCAGATACGCCTGCATCACCTCGCGGCACGAGACCTCACGCGCGTGGATCGCGCGCGACAGCGCATCGGCGTCGAGGTGGGTGATGGATTCCACCGCGGTCACTGCGACCGTGCCTCAGCCGATGCGTCCAAGCAGCAGGTACTCCATCAAGGCCTTC
>JANOLA010000290.1:0-1829 GCA_031419535.1 Burkholderiales bacterium
TGGCCAAGGCCGCTGGCGCAGCAGGCGGTGTGTACTCAGGCGTCGGCTCTGCGATTGGCGGCACGCGCGACGAATCGAGGCAGAAGCTCGACGCCCCTGCACAACCTGCCTCTGCCCCGCTCGCCCCCAAAGGCCAGCGCACGACTGCCCTTGATGGCAAGTGGACTGCCAAGATCGTGCTAGCCACAGGCCCGCCAGCCGCTGCCGCGATGGTCATTCGCGGAAGCGAGGGAACTTGGAAGTTACATCGCGCACCGCCTGACAACCCTTGCCTGGGCAACGAAACGCCAGTGGCAGTTGAGCAAACATCAAATGACTCTTTCTTGATCAAGCTCCTTTACTCGAAGTTGCTGGCCAACTGTATCGATGGCAGTTTTTCTGCGAGGCTTGAAAACGGAGTCTTGAAGGGTCAGTTTGGCAACGGTAGACAACTTGAGCTGAGTCGCGAGAAGGAACCGCAGGATCAGGCCAGTTTGATCGGTTCCTGGCTGGTAACCGTAGCGGGAGACGTGCAAACCCGAACCCTGATTGTCTCGGAGGAGGCCCCAACGGCCACTGGAGCGCTCTTAGGGGTGAAGTACGGCATGACACATCTGGGTCAAGGCCCCATCAGTGCAAAGATGCTTCGGGTCGGCGACCAACGTCAGTTGGTCCTTGTCACCCAGGCCAGCTCCACAATCGCGGCCACCGAGCAGCCTGACGGAAAATTCAAAGGAACATTCACGTACAGGAACGGCGGCATCAAGGAAGTAACCATCGTTCGAATCTCGGAGGCGGCACGGCAGTAGATTGGCAGCAGGGTCGTCGCGTGTCCCCACTGATGCGGCGAAGACACTGCCTCGCGTTGCGGTGGCAATTCCGCCAGTCTGCACGGACTCAATACATGACGCCCAACCCATCGGTCGAGCCGACCGCTTTCGGCCTGCGGCCTCCAGCGGCGGCTCACCTCAAACGTTAGACCGCTGAATCTAGTCCTATTGACGCCACTACGCCGCGTATATACACTGCGCACATGGAGTTCACTTGGTCGGAAGCGAAGCGAGCCGCGAACCTAAAAGCCCATGGCCTCGACTTCGTTGACGCCCCACGCGTCTTTGAAGGACTGACCTACACCTTCGCTGACGACCGGTTCTCCTATGGTGAGCAGCGCTTCGTCACATTGGGGCTGCTGGCCGGTGTTCCCGTCTCAGTCGTTCATACGGAGACTGAATATGAAATCCGCCTCATCTCATTCCGCAAAGCAACCAGCCGTGAAACAGCCATCTTCTTCGCCCAAGTCCAAAACTGACTGGGCTCGCCTCAGATCGGGCACAAGGCCGACATCCCCTACCAAGGAGCACCCCGAGGCTGATGTTCGCCACATCGTACAAGGCGTGGTTCGGCGAGGCCTACAGCCACTGCCGTCCAAAGCATCAATCTCGCTGCGAGTCGACCACGACGTATTGGAGTGGTTCAAAGCGCAGGGGCCAGGCTACCAAACACGCATCAATACGGTCTTAAGAGCATTTCGCGATGCATCGGTCTAACCCTTTGGTCAAGCCAATGCACTCCGGCCTGCGGCCTCCGCACGCGGCTGAACTCAAACGTTGGGCGTCTACAAATCGCTCACGACACCCAGTACCGCGTTGTGGTACTATGAATGAATGAAGCGTAGCCACCAGCGCACGCTCGAATTGATTTTTGCTCGACCCACGAGCGGAAACATCCAGTGGCGCGATGTAGAGGCTCTGTTCGTCGAACTTGGCGCCGAAGTCTCGGAACGAGAGGGGAGTCGCGTCGCCATTGTCCTGTTTGAAGAAGTTCGGGTCTTTCATCGGCCGCACCCTTCG
>JANOLA010000291.1:0-11387 GCA_031419535.1 Burkholderiales bacterium
GGTGCCGGTCGGGAATGGGAATGTCGAGCAACTCCACCATCAGGCGGATGACTTCGCGCGGGGTGAAGTGTTCTCCGGCCTCTTCGCCGCTTTGCTCCGAGAAGCGCCGCAGCAGTTCCTCGTAGATGTAGCCCATCTCCAGACCGGAGAGTTGCTCCGGGCCTAACTCCAGTTCCTTGTACTGATTCAGGATCGGGGCGAGGCGGTTGTTCTTGACCATCGTGCCGATGGTGGCGCGGTAGTTGAATTGCTCGATGATGTCGTCAACGTTTTTCGAGAAGCCGTTGATGTAGGCGCGGAAGTTTTCCTCCAGCAGGGTGTGATCTTCCTCGTAGACCTTGCGCAGCGTCCATTTGGTTTTGTTCGAAAACGGCGACTGCTGCGGATTGAGTTCGAGTTCCTTGACCAGCTTGGCGAGTTCCTTCTCGATGAGCTTGGGCCGCTTGGCCAACACCTCGGCGCTCTTGGCCTCGCGCCACGCCAACAGCACGCACTCCAGCCGCCGGATGACGATGATCGGCAGGATGACGCTCTGGTATTCGTACGCCTTGAACTTGCCGCGCAGACGCTCGGCAGACTTCCAGATGTCGCCGGCAAGGTTGTCGAGCTTCGGCTTGTTGAGGGAAAGAGCCACTGGGAAGTCCCACCTATCGTTGATTTTCAAGCGCGCGGGTGTCTTGCCCTCGGCACCGCAATTGTCGCCGGGCGGACCTCGAAGCGAATGACGAGATCCTTGCCCTGCTCGCCGTCCAATTCGGCGATCAAATTGCGCCGAGGTTCGCCGGGAGACGCCAGGATGAGCGGGCGGCGAGTTCGGAGGCGTGGTGCCGCTGAAAGTAAGGGATGGGCGAAGCGCTCATTTCGTTGAGTAATTTTACTCAGCACGATGGGCAGGAAAAAGCCGACTCGCGGATGGTGAACTGGCTCGCCCCCCGGCCCGCCGTCCCCGTCGCCGCTCCTGCCGCTCAAGCGCCATCAACTCGGTCGCGCGAGCGACTTGGTGAACGCGATCAGGCCACCCTTCGCGGCCGAGTAGACGGTCTCGCCCAGGCTGCCCACGCGCCCGGCGTCGCTGGCGATGTTGACGATGCTGCCGCTGCCGCGCTCCATCATCGCTGGCAGCAGCGCCTTGACGAGCTGCATCGGCCCGACCAGGTTGAGGGCGATCAGCTTGTTCCACAACTCGATGTCGGCGATCACGACCCTCGCTCCGGCTTCGGCCAGTACCTGCGCGGTGGCGCGGCCGATGCCCGACGCGGCACCGGTCACGACGGCGATTCTGGGTTGCATCGTCATCTCAGCTCCTTGCTCTGACGCTTGCGAGTCGCGTTGCGCGCCAGAAACGCTGACACCTTGGCGCGCGTTTCGGGGTGGTCGTAGAGCCGTCGTGTTTCGTCGATCTCGTCGGCATAGCCGTTGCGCGCAGGATCACTCTGCGCGGCGATGCATCGCTTGTTCGCTGCCAGCGCGGCTTTGGGCATCGTCGCGAGTCGCGCCGCGAGTTCGCGCGTCCACGCCGCCAGCTGTTCGTGCGGCAGCGCCCACTGCACGACGCCCAATTGCAGCGCCTGCGCGCCGCTGATCACTTCGGCGCCGAGAATGAGCCGCTTGGCCAGCCCGGGACCGCACAGCCGCGTCAGGCGCTGCGTGCCGCCGGCGCCGGGCAACAGCCCGAGCGACGCTTCGGGCAGGCCGAGCGTCGCGTCGAGCGCTGCGGCGCGAAAGTCGCATGCCAGCGCGAGTTCGAGCCCGCCGCCCAGCGCCGCGCCGCCGATCTCGGCGAGTGTCGCGAGCGGCGCAGCCTCCAGGCGCGCGTACAGGCGCTGCATGTGGCGCACCACCTCGGTCATTGCATCCGGCCCATGCGGCGTGGCGAAGCAATCGCGAATCAGCGCGAGGTCGGCGCCGGCAGAGAAGACGCGCTCGCCGCTGCGGATGTGCAGTACCGCGACGCCGTCGTCGGCGATCGCGGTATCAAGCACCGCGTGCAGCTGCTCGATCAGTTCGTCGTCGAGCGCATTCACGGGTGGGCGCGACAGCGTCGCCACGAGCACGCGGCCGATACGTTGGGTGTGAACGCGAGTGAGCAACGCATCACCCGAACGTCGCATGCTTTTCCTGGAGCTTGCGGCGCAGCAGCTTGCCAGTCGGCCCACGCGGCAGCGTGTCCACCGCGTGCAGCCAGCGCGGCCGCTGGTGCGGCGGCAAGGTGGCGGCGGATTCGCGCAACGCAGCGCCTGCGGCAGCGACGTCGCTGGCGACGAAGAAAAACGCGACGGCGTCGACGCCGTCGGCGTCGGGCACGCACACCGCCGCGGCTTCGACGATTGCCGCGCAAGACGCCGTGAGCTGCTGCTCGAGGTCCACCAGATTCACCCAACGCGCGCCGATCTTCACCAGCGAATCCTCGCGGCCCGCGAAGCGCCAGCCGCGGGGCGACTGCTGTGCGAACAAATCAGCCGGGCAGAACGCGCGGTCGAGGAACGCCTCGGCTTGCGCCCGCGGCCGGTCAAGGTAACCCAGTGCGAGTGTGGGCGCGCGAATGCGGATGCGGGTTGGCGTTTCGGCGCTCGGCTCGCTCAGCGGCTCGATCTCGACGCCCGGCGAGGCGCTGAAGCCCAGCCCGTCGCCGCGATCGAGCATCACGAGGATCAGGGTTTCGGAAGCGCCGTAGCCGTCGACGATGGTCAAGCCCGTCTGCTCGCGCCAGGCGTCGCGCAAGCTCGCGGGCAAGGCCTCGCCGGCCGACACGCATTGGCGCACTCCCGCGCTCGCGATGCGCGGAGCCAGCCCTTCGCGCAACAGGTTGCGGTACAGCGAAGGCACGCTGAACAACAGCGTCGGGCGCTGTGCCTCGACGCTGGCCGCGATACTCGCCGCGGTCGGCCACTGCGGGTCGAGCAGCACCGTGGCACCGAGCTTGAGGCCGGCGAACAGGCTGTTCGCCAGTGGGTAGGAAAAGAACAACTTGGAGCTCGCGAACAACCGGTCGTCGGCGCCGATGCCCAGCGCCTCGCGCGACACCTGTTCGATGTGCTGGATCGAACGCTGCGCGTGCACCACCGCTTTCGGCTTGCCCGAGGTCCCCGACGAATGGCACCAGAACGCCGGTGCGTCCGGGTCCATCGGTTCGGGCGCGAGCGGCGCGGCAAACGCGATCGCGCGCCGCCAGTCGGGCAGCAACACCACGCGTTCGCGCCACGGCGGCGGTGTGTCCTCAATCGACTCGGCAACGATGACGCTGAAGCCGGCTTCGTCGACGATGTAGTCCCACTCAGCCTGCGCAATTCGCGGATTCACCGCGACCGCAACCCCGCCGGCCCAGATCGTGCCCAGGTAAGCGCCGACCCAGTCGATGCCGTCGGGCAACTTGATCGCGACGCGCTCGCCGCCCGAGACACCGCGCAGGCGCAGCACCGACGCGGCGCGCATCACGCTGCCCTGCAGCGCGCCGTAGCTCATGACTTGCTCGCCGCAGCGCAGTGCAGGTCGCCCCGGCTCGTGATGCGCGAGCAGCACCGCCGCGGCATTCGTCAAACGAACCCGAGCCGCGACCGATTGCCGCTCGGACCACGGCAGACCGCCGCGCGGCGGCCCCGGCTGGCCGGTGCGCCAGCGCGTGTACTCGGCACTCAGCGTGTGCGCGTGCTCCGCTTCCTCGGCACCGAGTTCGCGGTAAAGGCGCTGCTCGGCCGACCCCGCACCCGCCTGAGCCGAGCGCTCGCTGAAAAACTCGGCGGCACGCTGCTCCATGCCGATCGCGATGCGAAACAGACTGTCCGGGTCGCCGGGGAGACTCGGCACGGTACCGAAGATCGCGCCCCACTCCGCCTTGAAAGCCGGCGCCGCCGCGGGTGGATCGACGTGGTAGCGGCTTGACAAGGTTTCCATGTGCTCGCCCTCCATCAGGGCGAATTGGGCGAACAGATCCTTCAAGTGCGGATCGTCGCACTGCGCCGCGGCACGCTGATAGAAAGCGCGCCCGCCAAGCTCGATCTCGAACGCCATGCGGATCGCCTGAAGCGAAGCAGCTTCGCCGATGCGGCGCGCATGCGGCATCGCGAGCTCACCGCCGCAGCGCGGGCAACGCCCATAGGGAAAGGCAAAACCCTCGCTGACCTTGGCGCACTGCGTGCAGTGCCACTGCACGCTGGCATCGGCGCAGCATGGAGACGCAGCGTCGTACGCACTGATGGGGCGGTGGCATTTCGGGCATTGCATCGTGGCGTCCTTTGGGTGTTTGGCACTGCCATCACGCGCCAGCGGCAAGCTCGCGCAGCAGGCGCTGCGCGAGTGCCGCGGCGGCCAGGCGTCGGTAGTTCGACGGCGTGGTGGTGCTGCGCATTGGTTTCACCTGCTTTTGCACGAGCTTTCCAAGTTGCACCAGCAGTTCGGCGTCGATGCGCCGGCCGGTGTATGGGTCGCAGCCGGCGAGCAGGAACGGATTCGAACTGGTGCCTGTGATCGCGACGCGCAGTTCAGCGAGAACGCCGCCATGCAGTGTCAGCGCACACGCCACGCCGGCGAGCGGGAAGTCCATCGCCGCGCGCGTGCGTGCCTTGCGATAGCCGCTGCGCTGGTCCGGCCGTGCAGCCGGCACGCGCACGGTGGTCAGTATTTCGTCGTGCGCCAGCGTCAGGTGTGCCGCACCGTCCTCGCGGTACAGCTCGGCAAGCGCGATCCGACGTGACCCGCGCGCACTCACCAGGTCGACTTCGGCACCGAGCACCAGCAGCGCGGGCGCCAGGTCGCCGCTGAATGCGGCGTGGCAATGCTGGCCCTGCGGCGCGACATGGCACACCGTGCCGTCGAGCCTGGGTAGATCCGGCTCTGCCGGGCTACCCAGACCCCCTCGGGGGGCGGCGGCGTGCGCGCCGCCTGGGGGCCTCTTCAGGCAGTGATGATTCGCCGCGCGCCACCATTCGCTTTGGTTGAAGAACACGCAGCGCGTGTCCAGGCACAGGTTGCCGCCGAGCGTGGCACTGCTGCGCAGCGCCGGGCCGGCGACCGCGCGGGCGGCTTCGGCGATGGCCGGAAACTGCGCAGCGATGGTTGGGTCGCCGGCGAGCCGCGCCAGCGTCACGCACGCACCCAAGGCCAGGCCCGACTCAGTGAGCGCGATGTCGGACAGGCCGTGCACCGCGCCCAGGTCGATGAGGACAGGCGCGCGCTCGATGCCGCGCCGCAGGTTCGGCAGCAGGTCGGTACCGCCGGCGTGCAGCCTCGCGTGTGGGTCGGCGGCGAGCCAGGCGACAGCTTGCTCGACGCTGGTTGCACGCTTGAGTTCGAGTTCGGCAAGCGTCGGCACGATCAGGCTCCTCCGGCGACCGAAATCGCGCTCTTCGCATTTCGGCGCGCGCGCAGTCGCTCGCCGCGCCGGCTGGCGTGAGTCGCCTCGAGCACGCGGTCAGGCGTGGCGGGCAGCTCGCTCAGGCGGATGCCGATCGCATCGAAAATGGCGTTGGTGAGAGCCGGTGCAAAACCGTGCAGCGCGCCTTCGCTCGCCTCCTTGGCGCCGAACGGACCGAGCGGATCGTGGGACTCGATCAGCTTGACGTCGATCGGCGGCGACTCGGCGATCGTCGGGATCCGGTAGTCGAGCATGTTGGGCCGCAACGGCAACCCTTCGTGGTATTGCGTCTCCTCAGACAGCGCCTGCCCCATGCCCATCCACACGGCGCCCTGCACCTGGCCCTCGACGGCCAGCGGATTGATCGCAAAGCCGCAGTCGTGCGCCACCCAGACGCGCTCGACGCGCACGACGCCGGTCTCTTCATCGACAGCCACCTCGACCACCTGCGCCACGTAGGAGAACCCGGCTGTCGAGCCGACCGCGGCACCGCGGAACTTGCCGCCCTGCGTCTCGGGCGGCGTGGACCAGACGCCTTTCACCGTCAGCGTACCGGTGTCGACGAGCGCCGCATTGACGACCTCGGCGAAATCCAGCCCTTTGTCGGTGCCGGTGACGATGCAGCGTTCACCCAGCCACTCGATCTGCTCGGTGCCCACTTTCAGTCGCGTCGCCGACGCCGCGACCAGTATCCGCAGCAACTCCTGCGCGGCGCGCAAGGCGGCGTTGCCGACCATGAACGAGACGCGCGACGAGTACGAGCCGTTGTCCTTGGGCGTCAGCGCGCTGTCGGTGGCAATGACGCGGATGCGCTTCATCGGCAGCAGCAACACCTCGGCGACGACCTGAGCCAGCAACGTCGACGAGCCCTGGCCGATGTCGGAGGCTCCCGTCAGCACGGTCACGCTGGCGTCGAAGTCGAGCTTGAGGTTGATCACCGCGTGCGGCTCGCCGCTCCAGTGCACGGGTTTCGCCGACCCCGACACGTAGTGCGAGCACGCCAGGCCCAGGCCTCGCTTGAGACCGTCAGCGCGTGGCAACTTGCCGCGCCGCGCCTTCCAGTCCGACGCCTGTTCGACCCAGTCCAGCCCTGCGGGCAGGCCGTACGAGTTGACCTGCAAGTCGTTCAGCGTACGCCAGGGCGGCGTGATCAGATTCGCGCGGCGCGCGGCAAAGGGGTCGAGTCCCAATTCGAGCGCCATGCTGTTGAGCAGCGACTCGAACGCATGCCGCGCGTCGACCGCGCCGTGCCCGCGCATCGCGCCGCACGGCGGCGTGTTGGTGTAGACGCGGTGGCCACGGTACTTGACGGCAGCGAGCCGATACAGCGCATGCAGCAGCGCTCCGGCGTAGAGGATCGTCACCAACCCGTAGCCGCCGTACGCGCCGCCGCGCTGCGTGACCTCGCAGTCCACCGCGGTGATCTCGCCGCTGCGTTTCATGCCGAGCTTCAGCCGAATGTCGGTTTCGGGCCGGCCGCGGTGCGTGAGGAAACCGTCTTCGCGCGACAACTCGAGCTTCACCGTGCCACCCGCGGCACGCGCCAGCGCCGCGGTCACCATCTCGAAGTTGAGCGGCTCGACGCGATGCCCGAAACCGCCGCCGACGAAAGGTTTGATGACGCGAATCTGCGCGCTGTCCATGCCGAGGCACTGCGCGAGCGTCAAGTGCAGGTAGTACGGGACCTGGGTCACCGAATGCGTCGTCAGCCGGCCAGTCTCGGGCTCGTAGTTCGCGACCGCGGCGTTCAGTTCGATCTGGCCGTGCGCCACCTCGGCGTAGTGGAAGGTCTGCTCGCGCACCAGGTCGGCGGCGCCAAAGCCGGCGTCGACGTCGCCGAACAACTGATTGACTTCGCGCTCGACGTTGCCCGGCTTGTTGTCGTGCAGCGCCACAGCGCCGGGCACGCGCGCGTCGGCAGCGCTGAAGTACGCCGGCAAGGGCTCGATATCGAACGTGATCGCTGCCAGCGCGGCTTCGGCGGTGGCCTCGTCAAGTGCGGCGACGGCGACGAGCGGCTCGCCGCGATAACGCACCTTGTCGCGCGCCAGTGGCCACTCGGTCTGCGCGATCGGGATCACGCCATAGGGCGCGGCGAAGTCCGCGCCGGTGATCACGGCGCGCACGCCCGGCAGGGCGCGTGCGGCCGTCGTGTCGATGGCGCGGATCAGTCCGTGCGCAACCGGGCTGCGAAGAATGCGCCCGACCAGCGCGTCGCCTACGGCCAAGTCGGCGGTGTAGCGCGCGCGCCCGGTGACCTTCTCGATGCCGTCGATCAGCGGCGTGCGTTGGCCTACCGCGTGGCTGCGCGCCGCAGCGGGATGCACTGCGGCGCCATCCGCGTCGGCTTCGGCGCCGCAGGCGGCCTGCACCGACTCGATGATCTTCACATAGCCGGTGCAGCGGCACAGATTGCCCGACAGCGCTTCGCGAATATCGGCCTCGCTGGGAGCCGGGTTGCGCCGCAACAGCGCTTCGGCGGCCATGATCATTCCCGGCGTACAGAAGCCGCACTGCGTGCCGAGCTTCTCATGGAAGGCCTGCTGCAATCGGCTCATGCGGCCGTCAATGGCAAGGCTCTCGATCGTCTCGATGGCTCGGCCCTCGCAGCTCGTGGCGAGCGTGATGCACGCGAGACGCGGTTCACCGTCGATCAGCACGGTGCACGCGCCGCACTCGCCGCCGTCGCAGCCCTGTTTGGTGCCGGTCAGACCGACCGTCTCGCGCAGGTAGTCGAGCAGCAGCGTGTTATCCGCCACCGCGTCTTCGCGCTTACGACCGTTGACGTTCAGTTCCAGCAGGCGTTTGTTCATGTCGGATGCTCCACGGCACTGTGAACAAGGGATGGAGCCGGCGCGTACCTCATTGCTCAATCCCCCTTCGGCCGCAAATCGCGCAGCCGCACCGCCTTGCCCTGCGAACGCGCGATCGTGCCGGGCGCCTTGACGAGCACGTCGGTGCTGATGCCGATCAGCGACTTGATGTGGTGCGCAACGTCCTGCGCTATTCGCCCGAACGATTCAGCCGGCACACCCGGCAACGCTTCGACCTCGACGCTGACCTCGTCGAGCACGCCCCGGCGCTGTACGACGATCTGGTAGTGCGGTGCGATCGCCGGCCGGCCGATCAGCACCGCTTCAATTTGCGAGGGGTAGACGTTGACGCCGCGAATGATCAGCATGTCGTCGTCGCGGCCCGTGATTCGCATCAGGCGCAGATGGGTGCGGCCACAGTCGCACGGCGCGCGAGTCAGGCGCGTGATGTCGCGCGTGCGGTAGCGCAGCATCGGCAGCGCCTGCTTGGTCAACGTCGTGATCACGAGCTCGCCGGCTTCACCGTCGGGCAGCACGTGCCGACTCTCGGGGTCGATCACTTCGAACAGGAAGTGATCCTCCCAACCGTGCAAGCCGTTCTGGCACTCGCATTCGCACGCCACCCCCGGCCCCATGATTTCCGACAGGCCATAGATGTCGACCGCCTTCAGGCCCAGGCGCGCCTCGATCTCGCTGCGCATCGCCTGGCTCCACGGCTCGGCGCCGAACAGGCCGATCTCGAGCGCGCTGTTGCGCAGGTCGACGCCTTGCGCTTCGGCGACTTCGGCAATTGCCAGTGCGTACGACGGCGTGGCGCACAGCACGCGGGCGCCCAAGTCCACGATCAACGCGACCTGGCGCTCGGTGGACCCACCCGACATCGGCACGACCACCGCGCCCAGGCGCTCGGCGCCGTAATGCGCGCCCAGCCCGCCGGTGAACAGGCCGTAGCCGTAGGCGTTGTGGACCACGTCGCCTGGTCGCGCGCCGGCGGCGACAAGGGAACGCGCCATCAGGTCGGCCCAGGTGTCGATGTCCTGTAGCGTGTACCCGACGACAGTCGGCTTACCCGTGGTGCCCGACGACGCATGCAACCGCGCCAGTTGATGGACACGCCGCGCGAACATGCCGAACGGGTAGTGCTCGCGCAGGTCGTCCTTGACGCTGAACGGCAGGCGGTGCAAGTCGTCCAGCGTGCGAACGTCATCGGGATGGATACCGGCTGCGGCCAATCGGACGCGGTGCGTCGGCACATGGTCGTAGGCATTGCGCACGCTGTCGCGCAGCCGCTCGATCTGCAGCGCTTCGAGTTCGTCGCGCGACATCGTTTCCAACGCCGGGTGCGAGTAGCGGTGTCCGCGGTTCGAGACACCGACGCCGATTTCTGCTCTCGCAATGGCACCCATGACAACTCCTCACCCTTCAGCGGCGCACGCCGCGCACCGGCAGATGCGCGAGCGCGAAGCCCTGGTTGAAACCGGCACGCATGATCAGCGTGAACTTGAGCCAGGTGCCCGTCGCGGTGACGAGCAAACTGGCGACGACGAGCAGCACCGCCGACATCGCGCCACCGGCATAGCCGCTGATCGCCAGCGCGAGCAGCAGCAGCGGCACGATCGAACCGGCGTGCTGCAGCCACCGACCCGCGGCGTCGAGCGCGGCCAGCGCATGCGGCGCGGCATGCGCGGCGAGGCGCCGCCGGTAGACGTGCCAGGCCATCGCGCGCGCGATCACCAAGGCGCCGACCAGCCCCATCAGCAGCGGCCGGCCCACAACGTGCACGGGCTGCATCAGCAGCAGCAAGCCGCCACCTTCAGCCAGGCCGGTGAGCACGAGCAGCGGCACGAGCAGTGGCTCGCGCCACGCCGGGATGCCCTTGGCCGCCTGCACGATGCGCGCCTGGCAATAGACGAAAGCCAAAGCCAGCAGGGCAGCGAGCCAGCTGAGTTCCGCCACTCCCGCCGCGGTGACGAGCACGATGGGCATCAGCAGCGCCGCGACAAAGGCCTCGCGCGTCATCCACGAGGTGTGCGGATTGAAGAAGACGTGCAGCGCGCGCAACGGCCGGCCGATCTCGAGCCAGACGCACAGCAGGCCGGCGCCCACCAGGGCGCTGCCGCCGAGCAGGAGCGCCGCCAATGCCACACCCTGTGCGCCCGACAAAGCCGCGAAGACGATCAGCCCACCGCCTGCGCCGCCGCAGACGAAATTGCCCGCGGCGCGCCAGTCCCATTGGGTTTGTTGCCAGGCGTCAGGCCCATAGGTCATGGCTGTCGGTCCCAAAGATAGAAAAAGCCAGGCCCGGTGCCAAGCTCCTCGTGCATGCGGAAATGCTGGTTCTGATCGAGCAACGTCGACACGTTGCTCTGCGGATCGTCGAGATCACCGAAGACGAGCGCCTCGGCGATGCAGGCGTTCACGCAGGCCGGCGTTGCTTCGGGGTCAACGCCGGGGCGTTGACCCTTTACCAGGCCAGCGTCGATGCGATCGACGCAGAACGTGCACTTGGTCGCCACGGCGAGACGCGCCTTGTCGTCGCGCTGTGCCTCTTCTGCCGTCGGCGCGCCGTAAGCGAAGCTCGCGCGGTCTGTCTTGTAGCGCGCTTGGTAGGGGCACGCCACCGCGCAGTACGAACAGCCGATGCACAGGTCGTAGTCGATCGTGACGATGCCGTCGGCGCCTTTTTTCGTCGCCGTCGTCGGGCAGACCTCCATGCACGGCGGCTCACTGCAATGCTGGCAGCCCACCGGAACGAACGCGCGCTGCACGTCGGGGTATTGCCCGAACTCCATGTCGAGCACGCGCCGCCATTGCACGCCCGGCGGCGTCGCGTTGGGGTGCCGGCACGCCGCGGTGGAGGTCTGGCAGCCGACGCAGCGCCGCAGGTCAGCGACCATCGCCCATCTGGTCATGCGGCCCTCGCTTGCAATCGCGGCGCGCGCTGGATCTTCACGCGCACGATGTCGGCGCCCGAACCGGTGGCGTCGGTTTGATCCATTGACATCGTCGCCAGCGAGTTCAGGCTCGGCACGCCGAAATCCCTGGCAAGCGGCGTCGCCCAGTGGTCAAACTGGCCGATCAGCAGCAAGGTGTCGGGGCGGATGCCCTGACGCAACACGGCGCGGCCGTGCACACTGCGCTGCGGCGTCGCGATTTCAATCGGATCGCCATCACCGATGCCGAGGCGTTGCGCCGCGCCGGTATTGATGATCACACCGCGATGG
>JANOLA010000292.1:0-6293 GCA_031419535.1 Burkholderiales bacterium
GTGGCGAACAGGCGCCCGGCAGCCTTGAGCGCCTCAATGATTTTCGGCACCGCTTTCCAGATGTGGGTGCCGCCGAAGAGAGGGAAGTCGGCGGCGTACGCGCCGTTGCCTTGCACCGGGTTCAAGATGTCGTCGAGCTTCAAGCCATGCGCGACGCAAGAGTTGAAGTCTTCGATGCCGTAGGCGGGCGACGAGTGAACGATGCCGGTGCCGTCATCCGCCGTCGCGTAGTCGGCCAGGTAGACGGGGCTGAGCCGCGCGTAGCCCTGGTCCACGTGCGACAGCGGGTGGTGGAAGTTCAGGCCGCCGAGCTTTTCACCGAGCGTCGTGGCGAGCACGGTGCCGGTGAGGCCGTAGCGTTTCAGGCAGGTCTCGACCAGGCTTACCGCGAGCACGAGCAGGCCGCGCTCGGTGTCGACCAGCGCGTATTCGAGCGTGGGGTTGAGGTTCAGCGCCTGGTTCGCGGGGATCGTCCACGCCGTCGTCGTCCAGATCACGATGAACGCCTCTTTGGGAAGCAGCGGCACGCCGAACGCGGCGGCGAGTTCTTGCGGCTGCCCGCACAAGAAGGCTACGTCGACTGCTGTGCTCTTCTTGTCCGCGTACTCGATCTCGAACTCGGCGAGCGACGAGCCGCAATCGAAACACCAGTACACGGGTTTGAGGCCGCGATAGACGAAGCCGCGCTCGATGACGCGCTTGAACGCGCGGATCTCGCCAGCTTCATTCGCATGGTCCATGGTGCGATACGGGCGGCCCCAATCGCCCAGCACGCCCAGGCGTTTGAAGTCAGCCATTTGCTGGCCGATCTGCTCGGTGGCAAACGCCCGGCTCTTCGCCTGCATCTCGTCACGGCTCAAGTTGCGGCCGTGCAGCTTTTCGATCGCGTTCTCGATCGGCAGGCCGTGGCAGTCCCAGCCGGGAACGTATAACGCGTCGAAGCCCGCGAGCTGGCGCGCCTTGACGATCATGTCTTTGAGCACCTTGTTGACGGCGTGCCCCATGTGGATCTGGCCGTTCGCGTACGGCGGACCGTCGTGCAGCACGAACAGCGGTGCGCCGAGGCGCGCGTCGCGCAGCTGTTTGTAGACGCCTTGCTCGTCCCAGGCCTTGGCCCATTGCGGTTCGCGCTTGGGCAAGTCGCCGCGCATCGGGAACGGCGTGTCGGGCAGGTTCAGCGTGGCGCGGTAATCGGTGGCAGCGGTCGGCTGGTCAGCCATGGCGGTCCTTGCGAAGTAGTGTCATCCCGGCGAAAGCCGGGATCCATCGGTGGGCAGGGCGAGGTGTACGAGCGGTGGATCCCGGCTTTCGCCGGGATGACGCCCTCGGCGCCGTCAAATTCGGTCGCGCGTCGTCTGCCGGCCGGTCTTCGCGTGCGTGGTGGCGTGTGCGGCAACCTGTGCCGCCAGAAAAGCGCGCGCGGCGTCGACGTCTTTGCGAATCGCCTCTGTCAGCGCAGGCAGCCCGTCATAGCGGGCTTCGTCGCGAAGTTTGTGCAGCAGTTCCACGCGCACGAGTTTAGCGTAGCCCCCCTCGGGCCCGAGCTCGCGCGGCCAGTCCAGGCAGTAGACCTCGAGCACAACGCGCCCGGAGTCGTCCACCGTCGGGCGCTGGCCGAGGCTGGCCACGCCTTCGAGCGGCGCGTCGCTCAAGCCGAAGGTGCGCACCGCGAAGATTCCCAAGGCCGCGGGTTTGGGGTGCGAAAAACGCAGGTTCAGCGTGCGAAACCCGTCGCCGCGGCCACTGGCACTTTCGCCCAGGCTGCGCCCGAGCTTGCGGCCATGCACCACGTGGCCGCTGATGCTGTACGGGCGGCCGAGCAGCTGCGCAGCTTGTGCCATGTCGCCCGAGGCGAGCGCGGCGCGCACGCTGGAGCTCGAGACGCGCGTGCCATGCACTTCGAAGCTGTTCATGCGCGCCACTTCGAAGCCGCGCGTGGAGCCGGCGGCATCGAGCATCGCGTAGTCGCCCGAGCGCTTCACGCCGAAACGAAAGTCGTCGCCCACCAGCACCAGCTTCGCGCCCAGCCCGGTGACGAGCACGTCGTCGATGAAGGCCGGAGGCGCTTGCGCCGCGAAGCGCGCGTCGAAGCGCGCCACGACGGTCTGGTCGACACCGCAGCGTTCCAGCTCGCTCAGCTTGTCGCGCAGGGTGGCGATGCGTGCCGGCGCCAGTTCGGGCCGGCCGGCGGCGGCCGCGAAGTAGTCGCGCGGGTGCGGCTCGAAGGTGAGCACGCAAGAGGGCAGGCCGCGGTGCCGCGCTTCCGATTGCAGCAGCGCCAGCATCGCCTGGTGGCCGCGGTGCACGCCGTCGAAATTGCCGATCGTCAGGGCGCAGGCGCGGGCGATTTCACGGTGGTGGGTCCCTCGAAAGACTCGCATGCGCGGCATTATCGGTGGCGGGTTCTCGCAGAATCGCTTGGGGTCCGTCGAGCCAGCGCCAGGCACCGCTGGGCAGGTCAAAGGGCAGGGCCAGCGCGCCGAATTCGCTGCGGTGCAGCGCTTCCACGCGATTGCCCACCGCGGCAATCATGCGCTTGACCTGGTGGTACTTGCCTTCCAGCAATGTCAGCCGAAGCGTCGATGGGCCTGTGGCTTCGCAGGCGGCGGCGCGCACCTGCGAGCCACCGTCGCCGGGCCGCCCCGAGACGCTTGCTCGCGCCGCCGGGGGGTTGGCGCGAGGTGCGTGGGGGCGAGCGTTCAAGGTTTCGTCGTGCAGGGTCACGCCATCGCGCAACTGCCGCACCTGCGATTCGCTCACCGCATGCTTGCAGGTCACTTCGTACACCTTGGCCACATGGCGCTTGGGCGAGGTCAGGCGGTGGATCAGCGCGCCGTCATCGGTGAGCAGCAGCAGGCCGGTCGTGTCTTCGTCGAGCCGCCCGATCGCCTGCACGTCGCGCTGGCGCAGCGGCGCGGGCAGCAGGCTGTAGACGCTGGGGTGGTGGCGCGGCTTTTGTGAACACTCATAGCCGGCAGGCTTGTGAAGCATGATCAAGGCGTGTTCGCGGTACGGCCAGTCGACACCACTCACGCGAAACACCAAGCCATCGGGTTCGAACTCGTGAAGCGGATCGTCCTGGATCTTGCCATCGACACTGACCCGCCCCGCGGCGATCAAGCCGTTGCACTCGCGGCGGGTTCCGAACCCTTGCGAGAACAGGATCTGGGCCAGGTGCATCAAAACTTTGTCGCGTGGCCAAGCGCCATGTCGTTCGCGCAAGGCAGGTACGGCAGCCCCGGGCTTTGCAAAGATGTGGCGGCGCGCACCGCGCGCAGCACCGCCAGCGCCGTCACTTCGGCGGCCAGGGCACCGAGCAGCGTCAGGCTCACGCTGGCGCCGCTGCTGCCGGTGGCCAGGGCAAACAGCGTGTCGCCGTCGGCCTGCGTGTGCACGGGGTTGATGGCCCGTGCCAGGCCATCGTGAGCCATTTGCGCGAGTTTGTTGGTTGCGGCCTTGTCCAGCCGCGCGTCGGTGGCGATCACGCCGATCGTCGTGGCCTGCCCGGGTTGCAGGGCTGCTGGAAGTTCACCACGCCGAAACGCCGCCATCGTGTCCAGCAGCGTAGTGCCGTCGCTGCTTCGCGCGCCTGCGATCACCTGGCCGGTGCCCGGGTCGATCACATCGCCCACCGCATTCACCACGATCAATGCGCCGACCGTGAAACCGCCGACATGAACCGACGCGCTGCCGATGCCACCGCGCATGGCGCGGCTCAGGCCGAACAGCTTGCCCACCGACGCCCCCGCGCCCGCGCCGACATTGCCTTCCTCGGGAGCGGCCGAAGTTGCCGCCACGCACGCGGCATGGCCGGCCTGCGCATCAGGGCGAACTCGCGAGTCGCCGACGTTCAAGTCGAACAGAATCGCCGCTGGCACGATGGGCACGCGAACCTGTGCGCCGCCGACATGGCCGCCCACCGCGATGCCGATGCCTTGCTCTTCGAGCCAGCGCATCACGCCGCCGGCGGCGTCCAGGCCGAACGCACTGCCACCGGCGAGCAGCACGGCGTGCACATGCGGCACGGCGTTGAGCGGCGAGAGCAGTTCGGTCTCGCGCGTTCCTGGCGCGGCGCCGCGCACGTCGACGCCACCCACGGTTCCTTCGGGCACCAACACGACGGTGCAGCCGGTCGGGCGCCGCGAATCGGTGAAGTGGCCGACCCGCAGCCCGGCAATCGCGGTGATGGACATCGGGGCGAGCCGCGGTGCGGGTGCGTCGCCGCTATTGGGCGCTATTGGGGCTGGCGCGCCGGCGCCGCCGCGAGCGCGTCGAGCACCGCGATCACTTGTGCGTCACCCATGCGGCGCGCGCTCGCGAGTTCGCCGGCCTGGGTGGCGCGCACCAGCTTGCCGTCGGCCGCGAGCACCGCCACCGCGGGGATGCCTTTTTTCGTCGCATCGCCCATCTCGCGCGCGAGATCGAGGTTCTTGTTGAAGTTGCCCACATCGACCTTGCTCACGATGTAGCGCTGCGCCACATGCTCGGCGACCGGCCCCTGGGCCATCGACTTGGCCAGCGCCTGGCAGTCATCGCACCAGTTCGCGCCGAACACGACGAGCACACGCTTGCTCTGGCTCTTGGCTTGTTGCAACGCCTGGTTCAGGTCGGCGCGCGCGTCGGCGCTTTCGTCATAGGGTTTGGGCTTGGGCGCGCACGCGGTGATGGCTGCGGCCAGGATGAAGACCGTATGGGTGAGCCAGCGCCGCGGCAGGTAAAAGTGCTTCATCGGCTTCAGAGCCTGAAAATTTCAGGCGAACACGCCGGCCGTGTCGAGCATTCGCGAACTCACTTCGCCGAGCTGGTGCATCGTGTCGCCGAAGGTCATTTCCATCACCGTGAGCCGCTTGAAGTAATGGCTCGCGATGTATTCGTCGGTGACGCCGATGCCGCCGTGCATCTGGATGCATTGCTGGCCCACGAAGCGCATCGATTGGCCAAGCTGCAGCTTCGCCTGCGCCAGCGCGCGGCGCCGCTGCGGCGCCGGCTCGCCCATCTTCAGGCTGGCAAAGTAGCTCATCGCGCGCGCCAGTTCCAACTGCATCTTCACGTCGGCGGTGCGGTGGCGCAGCGCCTGAAAGCTTGCGATCGGCACGCCGAATTGCTTGCGCGTGTTCATGTACTCGACGGTGATGGCGAGCAGCTTCTCCATCGCTCCCACGCCTTCGGCGCACAGCGCGGCAATGCCGCAATCGACGGCGTGCTCGAGCAGCGGCAGGCCCTCGGCGGTGAGCAGCGTGGCGGGCGTGGCGGCGAGCGTGAGTTGCGCGGCGCGCGCGCCGTCTTGCGTTGGAAAACCTCGCACGACAACGCCCGCGGCGCCCTTCTCGACGAGGAACAGGCCGATCCCCGAAGCATCGGCGCTCGCCCCGGCGATACGCGCCGGTACGACCCAGGCGTCGGCTTCGTCGCCGGCCGGGACGACGCTCTTCGCACCGCTCAGTGTCCACGCACCGCCCGTCTGCGTGGCGCGCGTCTCGACGTGGTTCAAGCGGTAGCGCGCGGCGCGTTCCTGGTGCGCAAGCACCACCAGGGCCGAGCCGGCGGCGACTTTCGGCAGCCATTGCCCCTGCAACGCAGCCGGTGCGGCTGACAGCAGCAACGGCGCCATCAGCGCGGCTTGCGCATAGGGCGCGTTCACCAGGCCGCGGCCCAGTTCTTCGCACACCACCATCGCTTCGACCGCGCCGAAGCCCATGCCGCCATGCGCCGCGGGAACCGCCAACCCCGTCAGGCCGAGCTCGGCAAGTTCGGCGTACACGGCGCGGGTTTCCCCGCCGGCCTTGGCGATGCCGTGCCGGCGCTCGAACGAGAAACCCTTTTCGACCCAGCGCGCGACAGCGTCGCGCAGCGAGTTTTGGTCATCGGTGAAGTCAAAGTCCATGGCGTTGTCTTTCGTCTGTCTGACTGGAGCCCCTTCCTCAGGGGCCACGAAGGGGCCCGTGCCGGGCCCTGGGGGAAGGGGCTGGGGAAGGGAGCGATCCTGGGCGCACCGCGCAGCGGTTCTGGGCTCCGTCAGGAGCCCAGAACCGTCTGAGCGACGATGTTTCGTTGTACTTCGTTGCTGCCGCCGTAGATCGTTGTCTTGCGGTAGTTGAAATAGGTGCCCGCCAGCGGCGCGCAGTGCGCGGCGCCGAAGTAATCTCCCTGCCAGCCCGCGGCCATCGCCTCGCGGATGAAGGGCACGCAAAACGGACCGCCGGCGAGCATCATCAGCTCGGTGTAGCGCTGCTGGATTTCGCTGCCGCGAATCTTCAGCAGGCCGGCGACGTCCAGGCTTTGCTTGCCGCTCT
>JANOLA010000293.1:0-3784 GCA_031419535.1 Burkholderiales bacterium
CGACAAACATGCCGGCGTTCACGACCAGCGCCACCCACAACGCGCGCCGATACTTCGGGGCGACAGATGCAGTGGCAGGAGCTGGGCAGCAATGGGAGGACATGGTTGGCGACGGTCGTGTGCTGGCAAGTTGTGTATCGATACTCTATGTGGCCAGAGTCAACCGCAACACGACAGCCGCGCCTGGATCGGCGGGCACTTGACCGATCCGAACGAGCAGAAGACGCAACAGTCTCCGGCATTCGGGCGCAGCAAGGTTTTGCAGGCTTCGCATTCGTAGAAGAACTGACAGGCGTCGGTCGGCATGGTCTCGCGCTTGACGTGGCCGCAGTGCGGGCACGTCAATTCGGAGTTCTGGACAACATTGCTCATCGCTTCACTTTCGGAGCGTCGAAGGGAATCCGGCTTGCCCGGCGGCCTTGACCAGCGCCGCGGCGTCGACCTTATCCGCGTCGAAGCGCACCGACGCCGTCTTCTTCTCGAAGTCGACCTTTGCTTCGCTGACGCCCGGCACTTTTTGCAGCGCCTGCTTGACGATGATCGGGCACATGCCGCAAGTCATGTTCTGCACGTCCAGGACGGCGGTTTTAGGGTCCGCGGCCGACGCGGCAAACGGCAGCACGAAGGCGATGCTGGCGAAGAGGAGGCGCATGGAAGTTTTCCTTTCAGACAATCAACGGGACCAGCCACGGCACGGCAAGTAGACCGAGCACGGCGGTCGCGACGAACGAGAAGACCAGGCGCTGGCGCGGCAGCGTTCGTGGATCGGCGCAGGGAATGCCCGGCTCGCACACTTGCTGTCGCCTATAGAGTTGTCGCAACGCCAGACCGAGGAAGACGAGCGTCATGCCGATGAAGACCGGACGGGCCGGCTCCAGCGCGCTCAGGCTGCCGATCCAGGCGCCGCTGATTCCGAGCGCCAGCAAGACGAGCGGACCGACGCAGCACAGCGACGCACCGATTCCGGCGAGCACCCCAGCGACCAGAGACCCTTTGACATTGAGCGAAGCCACGCGCAAGCCTTTGAACTTGTTTCGATGCCAGCAGTCTAGAGCCCGTACCGTGGTACGGAGTCAAGGGGTTCGACATGCCTGCCGAGTTGTCGATAGGGCTTCTTGCCGGTAAAGCCGGCGTCAACGTGGAGACGATCCGCTACTACCAGCGACGCGGGCTGCTGCCAGAGCCTGCCAAGCCCGAGAGCGGCCACCGGCGCTACCCGTCGGAGTTGGTGAAGCACGTGCGCTTCATCAAACGCGCTCAGACACTGGGCTTCACGCTCGAGGAGATTGCCGGCTTGTTGCGCCTGGACGAAGCGCGCGCCTGTGCCGAAACCCGCGAGCTGGCCGCGCGCAAGCGCGAGTTGATCGAGACCAAGCTGGCCGACTTGTCCGCAATGCGCAAGGCCTTGTCGAAGCTGATGCAGCAATGCGACGCGATGGGCAGCGCGGGCGCCTGCCCCATCATTCATGCGCTGACGACGGACTGACGGGGGTCGCAGCAGACATGCGCGAAGAGTGGGCCGCCGCGCGACTGGCCGTTGAGCGCGCCGCACGATCAGGATGCACTTTCGCCGCCCTGCACTCGCTCGATCGGAACGATGGCGATGCCGCGAAACTTTCCGCCCCCTGCAGAGGGGCGCTCGCGCAACTGGACCAGCAAGCCGTGATGCCGCTTCGGCCCGAGCGAGATGCGCCAGACGCCGATGCTCCAGATCAACGGCGCCGCCAGCCACCATGGCTGCAACGCGTAGAGACCGTTGAGGAAAACAAGGATCCACAGGTCGAGATGAAGATGGCTGCGAATACGCTCCGGCGAGAGCGATGCGGGCGACTTCTTCTGCGTCAGCAGCGGCGCGATCAGACCGGGCAGCCCGCACTTGGCAGTGCCGAAGTACGCACAACGCGAGCAGGTGGTGCGGCCCGACTCGTAGAACCACGCCAGAAAGACGCTGGATGCCGCCGCGCCCAGCCACCAGGCCTCGGCGAAAGCGATCGCCAGCGCGCCGAGCAGCAGGGGCGGCAAGCCCAGGCCGAACCACAACGTGAAAAGTCTCTGTTGGAACAGCGCTCGAATACTCATGTCGACTCCTACGAATTCATCGTTCGCTGAACGCAGCGCGCAACGCAGGCAGCAGCTTCTCGGCGGCCGCCTCACCAGCGGCGATCAACCATTCGCGATCCGAAAGCGCAAGATCGCTGGTGGGCGCAATGATGGGGCGAATCGCGAGGTCGGCCTGCTCGAGCTCGCGCAGCAGGTGCCGATAGGTCGAGATCGTCACCGTCTGGAACAGTACCGATATCGGGCTGGTCAGCGAAGCGTTCTGCGGCGGGTACACCACGTCCACGCCGATCACGAAGCGTGCACCGAGTCGCCGCGCCGCGCCGATCGGCAGCGGGCTGACGATCTGGCCGTCGCCGAGCACGCGCTCGCCGACACGAACCGGTTCATACAGGCCTGGCACCGCCAAAGAGGCGCGCAACGCGCGCGGCGTGTCGCCATGGTTCAGCAGCACTGGCTCGCCGGTGTTCAGGTCGGTCGCGACGGCGACGAACCGGGTTGGCAGGCTCTGCAACGGTACGCCGATCGATTCGCGCAGGAACGCTTCGAGCCGTTGACCCTGTGCCATGCCGAGGCCGAAGCCGCCGAGCAGCATCTTCACCGGATCGATGTCGATCAACGTCGGTAGATCGAGCCGCGCCGCCAGCGCTTCGATCTCCGACACCGACTTGCCCGACGCGTAGTACGCGCCGACCATGGCGCCGCCGCTCGCGCCCACGATCAGATCGGGCCGCAACCCCTCGCGTTCGAGCACGCGCAGCACGCCCAGGTGGGCAAAGGTCCGTGCCCCACCGCCCGACAGCACGAGTGCGACGCGTGGCGGCTGCGTGCCTCGAGCAGGCGCCTCGAAGCGCGGTGGATCGACGGGTGCTATATCGCCAGGGGCCTTGCTCGAGCTGAAGATCGTGCTGGCGCACCCTCCCAACGTCAACAGCGTTGTCACCGCGGCGGCAGTCCCAACGGCAAGGATTGCCGCGCGACGGGTCGGGTCGATCGGGCTCATCGCGACCTCCGTTCGTCGATGCGCGACGCGCAAGGCCATTGCAGGCGTGGCACCCAACGTGCGCAAGTGGCGGACGGCGTGTTCCATGAGGGTCAGTGCGAGCGCACGGTTCCCACGGCCAGATACCCCGTGCCCCAGTGGTAGCGCTCGACGAGGCGCAGGTCCGGGCACCAATCGAGCAGCGGCACCCATGGGGCCCGCAAGCCGCGCCAGGTGGTGAGGTAGTGCCTTGCCCCCCACAGTATCCAGGCGTTGACCGGGGCGCCCCAGGCCGGCAGCAGACAGAGCCCCGCAACGCTCACCCGGGCGCCAGGACGAAGCTGCGCGAACAGGTTCGCGAGCGCGTGCGGGCTCTGCAGCACGTCGTGCGTGTAGCAGAGGATCGCGGCGTCGGCCAAGGTCGGCGATCGAAATGTCTCCACCGGCTCGCACAGGACACGCACGTTGTCGCAGCCGCTCGCGGCTTCGATGGCGCGTGCCGCCATCTCGGGGCTCTGCTCGACGCCGAACACGCGCCCGCGCGGACCGACGCGCCATGACAATCCGCGAAGGATGGCACCGGCACCGCACGCAATGTCGAACACGGTTTCGCCGGGCTGGAGCGCGAGCAGGTCGAGCGCGCGCTCGCGCACGTCGCGAATGCGTGACGTCGTGTCCTCGTAGCGCGGCGCCAGCCGGGCATATCGCGCGAGCGCGGTTGCGCGGTCCGGCGCGCCACGGAAG
>JANOLA010000294.1:0-2940 GCA_031419535.1 Burkholderiales bacterium
CGACCGGCAGGGTCCAGGCCATCCAGTTGAACATTCGAACTCCTCTGTCAATCGGCGCGGGGTCTCGTGCAGACCCCGTTCGGTGAACGCTGCGCTGGTCGATCCCCGTGAACGGGGCCCCTCGCCCTTCGCTCCACGCTCACACTCTCCCCATGGCGAAACCCTTGGCGATGTAGTGGCGCACAAACCAGATCACGATCGCCCCGGGAATGATGGTCAGCACACCGGCGGCGGCGAGCACGCCCCAGTCCATGCCAGACGCGGACACGGTGCGAGTCATCGTCGCGACGATCGGCTTGGCGTTCACGCTGGTCAGGGTTCGCGCCATCAGCAACTCGACCCAGGAAAACATGAAGCAGAAGAACGCGGCAACGCCCACGCCGGCCTTGATGAGCGGAATGAAGATCGTGACGAAGAAGCGCGGGAACGAATAGCCGTCGATGTACGCCGTTTCGTCGATCTCGCGCGGCACGCCGCTCATGAAGCCTTCCAGAATCCACACCGCCAGCGGCACGTTGAACAACAGGTGCGCCATGGCCACCGCGATGTGCGTGTCCATCAGGCCGAGTGTCGTGTAGAGCTGGAAGAAGGGCAGCAGGAACACGGCCGGCGGCGTCATGCGGTTCGTCAGCAGCCAGAAGAAGACGTGTTTGTCGCCGAGGAATGAGTAGCGCGAGAACGCGTACGCCGCGGGCAGCGCGACGAGCAGCGACACCACGGTGTTGATCGCCACGTAGATCAACGAGTTGATGTAGCCCGAGTACCACGACACGTCGGTGAAGATGGTGCGGTAATGCGCCAGCGTGAATTCGCGCGGCCACAGGCTGAAGCCGGAGAGGATCTCGACGTTCGTCTTGAACGACATGTTGATCATCCAGTACACCGGCAGGATCGCGAACACGAGGTAGAGCACGAGCAGAACCGTGCGCTTCTTGAATCTGCGCTCATCCATGACCTGTCTCCTTGTCCGCCGTGCCGACGCGCTGCATCCAGTTGTAGAGGATGAAGCAGAGCAGCAGGATGATCAGGAAGTAGATCAGCGAAAACGCCGCCGCCGGGCCGAGGTCGAACTGGCCGACGGCCTTTTGCGTCAGGTACTGGCTCAGGAATGTCGTCGAGTTGCCCGGGCCGCCGCCGGTGAGAACGAAGGGCTCGGTGTAGATCATGAAGCTGTCCATGAAGCGCAGCAGCACGGCGATCATCAACACGCCGCGCAACTTGGGCAGCTGGATGTAGCGGAACACGGCGAACTTGGACGCACCGTCGATGCTCGCCGCCTGGTAGTAAGCGTCGGGAATGGCGCGCAGCCCGGCAAAACACAGCAGCGCGACGAGCGGCGTCCAGTGCCACACGTCCATCAGCAACACCGTGAGCCAGGCATGCAGCGGGTTGCCGGTGTAGCTGTACTCGATGCCCAGCGCCTTCAGCGTCGCGCCCATCAAGCCGATGTCGGCGCGGCCGTAGATCTGCCAGATCGTGCCGACGACGTTCCACGGGATCAGCAGCGAAATCGCGAGCAGCACGAGCACCAGCGAAGAACGTGCGCCCTTGGCGGGCATCGCCAGCGCGAGCGCGATGCCCAGCGGAATCTCGACCAGCAGGACCGACAGCGAAAAGACCATCTGGCGCCACAGCGCGGCATGCAGGTCGTCGTCGCGCATCACCGACTTGAACCATTCGGTGCCGACAAAGACGCGCCGCTCCGGCGAAATGATGTCCTGCACCGAGTAGTTCACGACCGTCATCAAGGGCAGGATCGCGGAGAAGGCGACGCACAGCACGACGGGCAGGATCAGCAGCCAGGCTTTCTGGTTGACGGGTTTCATCGGCCGGCTTCCTCGATCAAGCGCTCGTTGCGGTAGTAGCAGGTGTGCGCGCCGATGAGCGCGAGGCGAATCGATTCACCGACCTTGGGCACGGCCTGCCCGCCGCCGAGCCGCATGCGCACCAGGCTCGCCTGTGCGCCACTGCCGGCCAGCGCACTCACCAGCCAGTAGGTGCCGATGTCCTGCACCTGTTGCACGCTGGCCGGCACCGCGCTAGCGTCGTTCGGGCCAGCGACCGTCACGTACTCGGGGCGGATGCCGAGCGTGAGTGCCTGGGCCTGGGCCTCGGCATCGCGCGCCAGACCCGCCGGCATGGGGAAGCTGCAGCCCGCCACGTCAAGACCCGTCGCGGTGCAGCGCGCCGGCAGAAAATTCATTCCCGGCGAGCCGATGAAGTGGCCCACAAAAGTATGCGTCGGCCGCTCGAACAGTTCCGACGCACTGCCGATCTGCACCGCGCGGCCGCGCGTCATCACGACCACCTGCTCGGCGAACGTGAGCGCCTCGATCTGGTCGTGCGTGACATAGATCAGCGTCAACTTCAGCTCGTGGTGAATCTGCTTGAGCTTGCGCCGCAATTGCCACTTCAGGTGCGGGTCGATCACGGTCAGCGGCTCGTCGAACAGCACGGCGCAGACGTCTTCACGCACCAGGCCACGGCCGAGCGAAATCTTCTGTTTCGCATCCGCCGCCAGGCCCGCGGCGCGCGAATCGAGTTGCCCGCTCAACTCCAGCATTTCGGCGACCTTGCCCACCCGCTGCTTGATGCGATCCGGCGCGACGCCGCGGTTGCGCAGCGGAAACGCCAGGTTTTCGGCGACCGTCATCGTGTCGTAGATCACCGGGAACTGGAACACCTGGGCGATGTTGCGCTGCTGCGGCGTCTTTGCGGTCACGTCCACGCCGTCGAAGCGCACGCTGCCGGTGGACGGCGTGACCAGGCCGGAGACGATGTTCAGCAAGGTCGTCTTGCCACACCCCGAAGGCCCGAGCAACGCGTAGGCGCCGCCGTCGTTGAACGTCATCTTCAGCGGCAGCAAGGCGTAGTCGTCGTCGCCCTTTGGATGGGGCTTGTAGGCGTGCGCGAGGTCGAGGTCGATGCGGGCCATGTCAG
>JANOLA010000295.1:0-9625 GCA_031419535.1 Burkholderiales bacterium
CGCCCACCACCTCGCCCATCAGCGCGGACAGCCGCCCGGGCGCGACCCATGTCGAGGGCAGTGTCGACCTGAAGGACGTCTTCGAGGCCGGCAACGGCCAGGTGACCTTCTATCGCCAGTCGGTCGAAGGCGGCTACGCGGCGCCGGGCGTCATGACGCCGAGCGACCAGAGCCAGCAGGGTGTCGCGGTGAAGACCACGATCGCCGACTCGTTCAGCCTGCGCGCCAAGGTCGACAAGAAGACGCAGGAGCTGTCGCTCGAAACCGCGGCGAGCGAGGTGAATGTCGACTACAAGCTCAATGAGCGCTGGAAGCTCGGTACCGGAGTGCGCAAGGACAGCCGGACGGACCACTCGCCGGTGATCCCGCTGACCCAGGTGCAAGGCGATCGCACCGACGTGGTGGTGCGCACCGACTACGACTCGCTGGCCCAGTGGACGGCCTACGGCTACGCCCAGGACACGACCGCGACCACCGGAAACCGCGAGCAGAACGGGCGCTTCGGAACGGGCGGCTCGTACCGCTTCAGCGACCGCTTCAGGATGAGCGGCGAAGTCTCCAGCGGCGACCTCGGCACCGGCGCGCGGCTCGGCACCGAGTACCTGGTCTCCGACAAGACCACGAGCTACCTGAACTACGCGCTCGAGAACGAGCGCAGCGACAACGGCATTCGCGCCAACAAGGGCAGCATGGTCGCCGGTGCCAAGACCCGTTATTCGGACACGACCAACATCTTCGGCGAAGAGAAGTACACACATGGCGACGTGCCGGTCGGGCTGATGCACTCGGCCGGCGTGGAGTACACGCCGAACGAGCGCTGGAACTTCTCGACCCACCTCGACGTGGGCACGCTGCGCGACAACCTCAGCGGCGCGAAGATGGAGCGTTCGGGCCTGGCCGTGTCCACGAGGTACGGCTTCGACGCGATCAAGGTCGCGACGCTGTTCGAGTATCGGCGCAACCAGATCCAGTCGCCCATCGACCTCAGCTACTCGAACCGGACGAATTTCCTCACCAAGAACAGCCTGAAGTACCAGATCGATCCCGACTGGCGTTTCATCGGCAGGCTCAACTACTCGCAAAGCAAGAGTTCGCTGGGCGAGTTCTACGACGGCAGCTACACCGAAGCCGTGGTGGGCTACGGTTACCGTCCGGTGAATCACGACCGCCTGAACACGCTCGTGAAGTACACCTACTTCCACAACCTGCCCTCGACCGCGCAGGAGCTGGTGCCGAACACGGCGGTGGCGACGATTCAGAAGAGCCACATCGTGTCGGTCGATGCCATCTACGACCTCACCCAGCAGTGGTCGGTGGGCGCCAAATACGCGCGCCGCATGGGGCAGATCAGCCAGGACCGGGTCAACCCGGTGTTCTTCGACAGCACGGCCGACCTCTACGTTGCCCGCGCGGACTGGCATGTGATGCACCACTGGGACCTCGTGCTCGAAGGCCGAATGCTGTCGGTCAAGCAGGCGCAAGACAGGCGAAGCGGCGCGCTGGTTGCCTTGTACCGGCACCTGTCGAACAACGTCAAGCTCGGCGCGGGCTGGAACTTCACCGACTTCTCCGACGACCTCACGAACCTGAGCTACACGCACCGCGGCGCATTCATCAACGTCGTGGCCAAGTTCTGACGCGTAGCGCGAAAAGACGGCGCGAGAGCCACGACCAGGCGGCGCACCATGTGCGCCAAATGCCGAACTCCAGATTGAACATCAATGCCCCCGCGACACACTCGCCTCCTCGCCGATCAACCCCCGCGGCCGCCACACCAGCATCAGCGCGATCAACACGCCGATCAGCGCGAGCTGCAGCGCCGCGGCGCGCGCCTGTTCGGCCTGCGGGATCCAGCCGCGCAGCAGCGCGCCGGCGGCGCTCCAGAAGCCCCAGACGATGAACGCGCCGAGCAGCGCGCCGCGGTTGTTGCCCGAACCACCGACAATCAACATCGCCCACAACTGGAATGTGAGGATGGGAAGGAAGTCTTCCGGCGCGATGTAGCCGACGAAGTGCGCGTACACCGCGCCGCCCAGCCCCATCAACATGCTGCCGATGACGAAGCTTTGCAGGCGGAACTGGTACGCACGTTTGCCCAGCGACGCGGCCGCATCTTCGTCTTCGCGAATCGCGCGCAACACGCGGCCCCAGGGGCTGCGCACCAACGCTTCCAACGCGAAGTAGACGAGCGCCAGGATGAGCGCAGCAAGCGCCAGATACGCCAGCGTCCACGCCAGCCCGGTGCCGAACCAGGCCTGCATCGGCTTCGGGATGAACTGCACGCCAAACGGCCCACCGGTGAGGCGCTGCGCGTTCGTCGCGATGAGCTGGATCGTCACCGCGATGCCGAATGTGGTGATGGCCAGATAGTCGTCGCGCAAGCGCAAGGCAATCGCGCCGATCAAGAGCCCGGCCACGCCCGAGGCCAGCATCGCCGCGAGCCAGCCCACGGCGACGGGCCAGTCGAAGCCGCCCAGGCGTTCCGCGGTGGCCGGCGTCGTCAGCAAGGCCGAGGTGTACGCGCCCACGGCCACGAAACCGGCCACGCCCACGTTGAACAGGCCCGTGAAGCCCCATTGCAGGTTCAGGCCGAGCACGACGATCGCGTAAGTGCAGGCGAAGACCAGAAAGAAGCTGCCGTAGGACAGCCAGCCCGCGAGGTTGATGCTGGCGAGCATTTCGCCCATCGCGCCCATCACGCCTTCTCCCCGAACAGGCCGTTAGGGCGAACCAACAGAATCGCGATCAATACCGCGAACGCCGCCGCCGCGCGGTACTCGGCGCCGACGATTCCCACCGCCGCGCTTTCCGCCAGGCCGACGATCAGCCCGCCGAGCACGGCGCCCCACACCGAGCCGATGCCGCCCAGAATCACCGCCGCAAAAAGCGGCAGCAGCAGGTCCAGCCCGAGGGTGGGGCGCAGTTGCACCGTGAGGCCGGCAAACACGCCGGCAATCGCCGCGAGCACGCCGCCGATGACCCAGGTGGCGCGCAGCACTCGTTCCGGGTCGATGCCGGCCACGCGTGCGAGCTGCGGGTTCTGCGCGGTGGCGCGCATCGCGCGGCCGAGCGTGCTGTAGCTCAGGAACAGGTGCAGGCACGTCACGGTGACGGCGGTCAGGCCCAGCACGAACAACTGGTCCGGCGTGATGCGCATGCCGCCCCACACGCCGCGCGGCACGAGCGCGATCGCGATCTGCAGTTCCTGCGAGTAGTACTGCGGAATGCCGCCATGAAAATAGAGCAGCAGGTTGCGCAGCGCGAGCGCCGCGCCGAAGCTGGCGATGACGAGCGTGATCGCGCCTTGTTGGCGCAGGCGTTTGAAGAGCAGGGCGTCGAGCAGCAGCGCCAACAGCGCGGTCGCGATTGCCGCAGCGGCCAGTGCGGCGAGCAGGGGCCAGCCGAAGGAGAACGGGCCGAGGGTGGCCGGTGTCGATGCCGCACCTGCTGCGCCGGAGCTGCCTGCGCCGCCCACACCGAACACCGCGCTGAACATCGCCAGCGCAGTGAGCGCGAAGTAGGCGCCCCAGGCGAGCAGTTCGCCGTGGCCGAAGTTGGAGAAGCGCAGGATCGAGAACGTCAGGCTCAGGCCAATGGCACCCAGCGACACCACCGAGCCGATCACCAAGCCGTCGGTCAGGATTTGCAGCATCAGCGTGATCCGGGACCGGTGGAGCCACGCTGTGCTGCGCTGGCGAGTTCAGCGTCGATCGCCGCCGCTGCCGCACTCGAATTCGCATCCGCCCTCGCGTCCGCATTCACGGGCACGCCAACCGCGCCCGCGGCGACATGGCGCCCGAGGTACAACTCGGCGATGCGCGGATCGTTCAGCAACTCAGCGCAAGGCGCGACGATGCGCTCGCGCCCCTCGACCAGAATCGCCGCGCGGTCCGCGACCGCCAACGCCGCCTTCACGTTCTGCTCGACCAGCAGCACGGTCACGCCGCTGTCGCGCACGTCGCGCAGTTGCCCGAGCACCTGGCCGACGAGCTTGGGGCTGAGGCCGGCCGAGGGCTCGTCGAGCACCAGCACGCGCGGGTTCGCGATGAGTGCGCGCGCCACCGCGAGCATCTGGCGCTGCCCGCCAGACAAGCGCCCGGCGCGCAACGTGCGCTGGCGCGCCAGGTCGGGGAACATCGCATACACCGGCTCGAGGCGCGAGCGCCGGTCGGCGTGCAGCAGCGCAGCGGCGAGTTCCAGGTTCTCGGCGATCGTCAGGTTCGCGAAAACGTTGTCGGTCTGCGGCACGAAGGCCAGGCCACGCCGGATCATCTCGTGCGCGGGCACGCGCGTGATGTCTTGCCCATCAAGCCGCACCCGGCCGGCGCTGATGGGCACCAGGCCCACGGCGGCCTTAACGAGTGTCGACTTGCCTGCGCCGTTAGGCCCGAGGATCGCGACGATCTCGCCCGGCATCACGGCGAGGCTGGCGCCACGCACGACGGCCAAGCCGGGCTCGTAGCCGGCTTCGAGATCGACGATGTCGAGTGCCGCCGTCACGCCCGCGCCCCGGCCGGCGATGGCCGCGGGCGACGCGCCGAGCCCGCAGTGCCATTGCCATTGCCATGCATCGGCAGCTGACTCATGCCGCGGCCCCGAGGTAGGCCTCGATCACGCGCGCATCGCGCAACACGTCGCCGGCCTGGCCCTGCGTTAGCACCTTGCCCTCGGCCATCACCATCACGGTTTGGCACAGCGACACCACCACGTCCATGTTGTGCTCGACGATCAGGAACGTGACGCCCTGGCGGTTCAGCGCACCGATCTTGTCGACGATGAGGTCCAGCAGCGTGGGGTTCACGCCCGCGCCGGGCTCGTCGAGCAAGACGAGCTTCGGCTGCGCGACCATCACGCGTGCGAGTTCGAGCAGCTTGCGCTGGCCGCCGGAAAGCACGCGCGCCGGTTGTTGTTCGAGCGAGCCGAGGCCGACGAACTCGAGCCAATGGCGCGCCGCGTCGCGCGTCGCGCGCTCTTGTGCCGCTACGGCGCCAGGGCGGAGCCAGTTTGCCCAGAAGCGCTCGCCGAGTTGATGCGTCGGCGCGAGCATCACGTTGTCCAGCACTGTCATCGCAGGAAACGGCCGCGGAATCTGGAAGGTGCGCGCCAGGCCGGCGCCGAACACGCGGCTCGGCGGTGCGCCGGCGATCGATTCACCGTCCAGCCACACCTGCCCGGAGCTCGGCTTCATGAACCCGGCCAGGCAATTGAACAGCGTGGTCTTGCCGGCGCCGTTGGGCCCGATCAAGCCGCCGATCGCGCCGCGCTCAAGGGTAAACGAGACGCCGTCGACGGCCGCGTTCCCACCAAAGACTTTGGTAACCTCGGTGGCCCTCAACAAGACTTCCGCGCTCATGGCGGCGCCGAGAATACCCGAGCATGGTGGACGACCGCTTCGAGCTCTACGACCTGCGCGTTGAAGTGATCGCGCCGCCGGGTGCCACGATCCACTGCAACGCGAAGGTGGGCGACTCGTTCGAGGTGCGCGGCGAGATGCTGCACTTCCCGCCGGGGCAGGGCTTCTCGATGTATTCGCTGGCCGCGCTGTTGCCGCTGTTGCCCGCCAAACAGCGCGCCACCGATCCGAACGACTGGATGAGCACAGACGCCGAAGTTGCTTGCCCCGATCCGAATTGCCCGACTCGCTTTCGCATCACACGGCTGGGTAAGCGCACATTCCGACACTCCCAGACGACGGCTACGCCTTTGCCGTTGGGTTCTTCATGATCGGGTATCGGTTGGCTCTTCGCTCATTTCCGGCCTTTGTGCGTTGTCGCTGTGTATGCGTGCGAACGTCGGTGCGGCGCGGCAGGCGACGGTGCGTCACAGACGCGCCGGCAATCGCAAAGGGTGCTTGTCGCAGGAAGCCAACTGGTGGTAGCGCCTGCCGCGTCGCGCCGACCTCCGCACCGCCGACCTGACGTGACATGAGCGACACCGAGACCACCGAACTCGCCCCAGGCTACCGCATCCCGCGCATCATTCGCGGCGGCTGGCAACTCGCCGGGGGGCATGGCCAAGTGGATCGAGCCCGTGCCATCAGCGACATCAGTGCCTTCATCGAGTCCGGCCTGAACACGGTGGATGGCGCCGACATCTACACCGGCGTTGAAGAAATCTACGGCGAGTTCAATGCCAAGCGCCGAGCGCAGCAGCAAGCGCCACTGCAAGTCCACACCAAGTGCGTGCCGGACTACGACGATCTGCCCCGGGTCGATGCTGCGTATGTTCGGCGCATCGTCGAGCGCTCGCTGCAGCGTCTGCAAATCGAACGCCTCGACCTGGTGCAATTCCATTGGTGGGATTACGCGGTGCCCGGCTGCACGCAAGCCGCGCTGGCGCTTGCCGCGTTGCAGCGCGAAGGTTTGATCGCCCACCTGGGCGGCACCAACTTCGACGCACCGCACACCGAACAGATGCTCGATGCCGGCGTGCCCCTGGTCAGCATGCAGGTGCAGTATTCGCTGCTCGACCGCAGGCCCGAGAACGCGTTGCTCGCACTCGGCGCCAAGCGCGGCGTGCAACTGCTTTGCTACGGTACGCTGGCCGGAGGCTTCTTCTCCAAGGCCTGGCTTGGCGCGCCCGAACCCGGGCCTGAGCTGACCAACCGTTCGCTCATCAAATACAAACTCGTCATCGATGACTTTGGCGGCTGGGCGGCGTTTCAGGCGTTGCTGCGCGCACTGGAGACGATTGCACAGCGCCACCGCGTGAGCATCGCCAGCGTGGCCACCCGCTGGGTGCTCGACCGCCCGGGCGTCGCCGCGGCGATCGTCGGCGCGCGCTACGCCGAGCATCTGAGTGAGGCGCTCGCGGTGTTCAAATTGCGCCTGTCGCCGGCTGACCATGCGCTGCTCGCGCCGATACTCGCCGCGCACCCCGGCCCGCAAGGCGACACCTATGCACTGGAGCGCGACAAACTCGGGCGCCACGGCCGCATCATGAAGTACAACCTCAACAAGAGCTGATTCAACCGAAGGAGAGACACGCATGCGCACCCTGACCAGTACCGCCGCCATCGCCATCGCCATCGCCGCGCTGGCGGCACCATTCACCGCTGCCGCGCAGGCACCGAGCTGCACCCACACCGTGGGCATGGTGGTCTCGCTCACCGGCGCGGCCGGGCGCTTCGGCCAGGCGGCAGCGAAGTCCGTCGAGCTCGCGTTTGGCGAACTCAACAAGGCCGCGGGCGCGGGCGGCATCGCCGGGTGCACGCTGGCATTCGACCTGCGTGACGCGCAAAGCCAGGGCTCGGTCGCGGTGGACCAGGCGCGGCAACTCGTCGACCTGAAGAAGGTGCCGGCGATCATCGGCGGCATCATCAGTTCGGTGTCGATCCCCATCGTCACCTCGGTCACCGGGCCGGCGGGCGTGGTGCAGATTTCGCCTGCGTCAACCTCGCCCACGCTGACCAAGTTGTCGGCCGACGGCAAGACCAACGGCTGGTTCTTCCGCACCATCACGAGCGACGCCTTGCAAGGCACGGCCGCGGCCAAGTACGCGCTCGACCGCGACATGAAAAGCCTGGCCATCATTCACGTCAACAACGACTTCGGCGTAAACATGCTCGCCGAATTCCGCAAGGCGTACGAAGCGCTGGGCGGCAAGATCGTGGGCGTCACGCCCTACAACCCGCAGCAGCCGTCTTACGCCGCCGAGGTGACGAATGCGCTGAAGGGCGATGCGCCGGGGCTCTATTTCATCGGCTACCCGGGAGACGGCACGACGATCATCCGCACCTGGGTGCAGCAAGGCGGGCCGCAGCGCTTTCTGTTCAACGACGGCATGAATTCGGCCGACTTCATCAAGGGCGTGGGCCCGCAGTACCTGGCCAATGCGGCGGGCACGTCGTCGGGGACGACGCGCACGCCGTCCACCGAGTTCTTTGCGCAAGCCTATCCGGCGATGAGCGGCGGCTTCGACGCAGGCGCGCCCGCCGCCGACCGCGCGTTCGACGCCGGTGCGATTCTGGGTCTGGCGATCGCGCACGCGGGCAAGTTCGAGGCTGCGGCGATCCGCGAGTCGATCCGGAGAATCACCGATCCCGGAGGCGAGGTGGTGCACGCTGGACCGCAGGGTTTTGCGAAGGCGCTGCAGCTCATCAAGGAGAAAAAGCCGGTGCGCTATGTGGGCGTGATCGGCCCGGTGCAGTTCGACCGCAATGGCGACATCGTCGGGCCGTTCCGCACCTGGCGCATCGTCAGCGGCGAAATCGTGACGGTGGGGCAGATGAGCATGGAAGACGTGCAGGCGGTGCAGGCCAAACTGCCAAAGTGAGCACGCTCACCGTTGCGAACTGAGGGCGGCGTGAACAGAGTTCCGAGCCGTCCCGAGCGCACACTGCTCGCCCCTAGCCTGGAGATTTCACGCATCGTCACCGGCCTGTGGCAGGTGGCCGACATGGAGCGCGGCGGCACGCTGCTCGACCCGCAGCGCGCCGCGGCAGCAATGGCCGAATACGCCGCGGCCGGCTTCGACACCTTCGACATGGCCGACCACTACGGCTCGGCCGAAGTCATCACCGGGACGCTGCTCGCATCACCCCAAGGGCGCGGCGTGCGCGCCTTCACCAAGTGGTGCCCGTTGCCGGGGACGATGAGCGCAAGCGTTGTGCGCGAAGGCGTGCAGCGCGCCCTCGACCGCCTGCGCGTGAGCCGCATCGACCTGATGCAATTGCACTGGTGGAGCTTCGAGCACCCGCAGTACCTCGACGCCTTCGAACAACTCGCGCGCCTGCGCGAAGAGGGCCTGATCTCGCACCTGGGCCTGACGAACTTCGACACCCAGCACCTGCGTGTGCTGCTCGCCCAGGGTTTTCCGGTGGCGAGCAACCAGGTCTGCCTGTCGCTGCTGGACCGCCGCGCCACGCAGGAGATGTCGCGCCTGTGCCTGGCGCGCGGCGTGCGCCTGCTCGCCTACGGCAGCCTGGGCGGCGGGTTTCTCAGCGAGCGCTGGTTGGGTGCCGCGCAGCCCAAGGACGTGAGCGACTGGAGCAAGATGAAGTACGGCCGCTTCATCGAAGCCGTGGGCGGCTGGAGCGCGCTGCAAACCGTGCTGCGCGCAGCCAAGGCCATCGCCGAAAAACACGGCGCATCGATCGCCAACGTCGCGACGCGCTGGGTGCTGGAGCAGCCCGCCGTCGCGGCAGCCATCGTCGGTGCGCGTCTGGGCGAATCGGAGCACCGCGCCGACAACCTGGCGCTGTTCGCACTTGCGCTTGACGCGCAAGACCACGCCTTGCTGGCTCAAGCGTTCGAAGCCACGCAGCCCCTGCGCGGCGATTGCGGCGACGAATACCGCAAGCCGCCCTTCCTCACCGCCTCAGGCGACCTGAGCCACCACCTCGACGCCCTGCCTCCCGTCTGGCCGCGCCAGCCGGTGCCGGGCACCACCGACCGCTGGCGCGTCGACAGCGGCAGTGTCTGGGAGCCACTGGCCGGCTACTCGCGCGCGCTGCGCATCGGCGAGCGCATCCTGGTCAGCGGCACCACCGCCACCCATGGCACGGGCCAACTCATTGGTGCAGACGACGCCGCCGCGCAAGCCACCTACATCCTCGACAAGATCGCCGCCAGCATCACCGCCCTCGGCGGCCGCCTGGAAGACGTGGTGCGCACCCGCGTCTACC
>JANOLA010000296.1:0-6504 GCA_031419535.1 Burkholderiales bacterium
TTGGGGACTGGGTAACTGAGGAAAATAGGTTGAATCCTTGCCGCCAAGGTGAGGGGAAGCCCGCCTGATCGAGTACAGACCTTTCGCTCGACGTTGTCCTACACTTCGATCCGTTCGGAGTCGAAGAAGCAATCGGATTCCAAAAGATCTCATGCCCACCTCGAGCCCACTCCCAAGTTTTGGCAGACCACCAGTCGGTGAGGTGCTGCTGGCCTTGCAGTTCCAGCATCTGGAGCACCTCACCCTTCGCCACGTCGGACCGTTGGTCGAACGCTTCGGGTCGATGTACCTGCATTTTGAGGCGCAGGCGCCGCTTCCCCCTGCCATCGAGCGATTCGACGGGCTGAGGCCGATGCGAGGCATAACCGTCGACATGATGGAAGTGCCACTATTTCCCCGCCTTTGGCTCGTCGACGCGAAAGGCGAGGAGTTGGTTCAGATCCAGCGCGATCGATTGATGCACAACTGGCGGCACACGCCGATCGGGTCGGAGTACCCGCGGTATCCTCGCCTTCGCGATCAGTTCGCTTCAGACTGGGGCGTCGTGGATGCGTTTGTACGCGAGAACAATTTGGGCACGTTGCTGCCTACGCAGTGCGAGGTGGCGTATATCAACCAGATCGAAGCGGACGGTGGCGATGTACATGACGATCCATCAAAGTACTTCAGTTTCTTCGCGCCGTCGATTTGCGCGCACGGACAGTCTCAGTTCGAAGCTGTGTCGCATTCGAGCTCCGGCATCGCCCAAGAACACACCGACATGGGCTTGCTCATGGGCCGGCTGTTTGTCGATGTGACATCTGGCATCAATATGACAACGAAGAAGCGGACGTATCAGTTCGGGCTGACCCTGCGCGGCGCTCCGTTGGCACAGGATTTGGCGAGCGTCCTGCAGTTCTTTGACTTCGCCCGAACCCGTATCGTCCGCGCATTTTCGGAACTCACGACGCCAGAGATGCACAGCAACTGGGAGCGGCTGCAATGAGTACCAGCGTGTTGCAAGTCGACCCCCTCGTCAACGCCGCAACGAAGTGGGCGCGGAATCGCTCGTTTGAGCCTACGTTGGACTTGGCCCATGGGTTCCGGCGGGCCGTGAACATCTTCATCGATCCTGCGGGCCTACTGAGCGAGAGTCGGGAGCATGCGGCAAAGCGAAGCACGGCGGCACTCGCTGCACCACTCATCCAGCGGATTCGTTTGTTCGCGAGTGCCGTTGTCCATGGCGAAGTAGTGATCGCCGCCGAAGCAAGCCCGCTCGTCCGCCAGGAGGCAGCACGGCTCGCGGTGTTTTTCGCGGAGTCCGGTCTGGAATTGACATCCCATGCTGACGAAGTCGCTATGCCCTCGGTCCATCAGGCACCTTCTGGGGCTGTGCAGTTCGAGTGGCACCGGCAAGGCATAGATTTGGAGATTTCCGTTCTTCCGAGCGGTCGGATCACAGCGTTTGTTGAAAGTGATGGGCATGAGCCGCGTGAGGTGGATTTGACCGGCGGAATCGCCAGCGTCGCTGCGGAACTGCACGCGGTCCTTCGCCGCTGAACGCCCACTTCATGAACGTCGAGGCGGGCCAGGAAGCTGCGGTTCCCGATCAGACCGCTCTTTGGAGGCGTGTTCCAAACTGGCCCGAGTGGACCGTTTTTGACGAGAACCTTGGCCGAGTCCGCCCGTCGTCGTTGGCGTTTGAGGACAACAGGGATGGGTCGCCGATGTCGGCCTTTCTCGAGGGGTACGGCAACTCGGTCGAAGATGTCTTGCTCGGGCACGAGGCTTTTTACCTTGCTGCCATCTCTGCGGGCTTGGTGCGGGCGAATGGACTGAAGATCGTCCATGATCCGCTCGACGGCCTGCCATCCCACGTCGAGATGCCCGGACCCAAGCCCAAGCGCGTCAGGTCAGCCCTTGCGAAGGCGGCAACTTGGGTTGCTCCCCCGTCGGGGCTTTGAAGAGGGGTGCGTTCGAGGCGCATGGACCTCGACCACGTCTCGGCGGTAGTAGGCAGCCCGCGCGCTGGCACTTCGTCGTTGCGCAGGCGCCCACGTTGGACCCGCAGCGCCAAGTATTGCCGCGTCAAGCGCATAACCAAGCGCCCCCATCCCACACCACCCGCCCGGCCGCGGCAAGCTCCTCCAGGTGCATGCCGATCGCCCGCTCCTCGGCGCAGTCGACCCACAAGTCTTTGTGCTCGGGCGGGTACATGAGCCGCATGCGCACCAGTTCAGCCAGTGTGCGCGGCCCGGCCTCCAGCATCCGCAGCACGCGCGCCTCGCGCGCGTCGATGCGCGCGGCGAACGCGTGCAGGGCGCTGAGGAACGCGGCGCGGTCGGTCAGCACGCCCTTGTGGTGCGACGTGATCCACACCGACGCCGGCAGATCGCCGAGCCGCGCGAGCGAGCGTCGGAAATCGCCGAGGTCGGACGTGGCGTCGCCGTAGTAGGGGCCGAAGCCTGACAGATCGATATCGCCGATGAAGGCGATGCCGTGCGGCTCGACCAGCAGCACGCAGTGTCCGGACGTGTGGCCCGGCATGTGGATCGCGCGCACGCGCACGCCGCCGAGGTCCCACACCGCGCCGTCGGCGTAGGCAGTCGCGTCCGGCCGCGGCACGTAGTTGAACTCGGCTTCGATCTTGGTCTTGAGCGCGCGGAGCACCGCTGGCGGGTAGCCGTAGTGGCGCGACAGGCCGTCCCAGCTTTGCGCCGCCTCCAAGTCGGCTTCGTGCACGTGAACCGGCACGTGGCGCAGCCGGTGCAGCCCGGCCATGTGGTCCTCGTGCACATGGCCGAGGATCACGAGGTCCACTGCATCGAGCGCCGCGCCGATGCGGTTCGCGACCTTCGGCGTGTCGAACGCGGCCGTGGCGTCGCGGCCGCGCACGACCACCTGGTTGCCGTCGGGGTACTTGCCGGTCTTCTCGCCGAAGTAGACGGTGACCGGGCCGAATTCGGCGCTGGGGGTGGCGTCGTGCATGGGGATCGGGCGTCGCGGCAGGCAGTGTCGCATGGGTGGTATGGCGTGGTGGTTGCCGATTGCTGCGGGGACGGCCCGCACGCACTCGCGCAGCGCTGCCTGCGGGCACCGAGCGGGGGCAGGCGGCCCGGGGTGCGTTCTCCGGCCCACGCTCGCGGGGCACCACCGCAGACTTCTGCGGCCAGCTCCATCAACACCGCCGGTGCCCAGGTAACGCGGGGTGCCCACCGCGAATGGGGCCTGCGAACGCACCCCGAGCCACCTGCCCCGGCACATGGGTCGCATGCCACGACGTGCCACACCAACGACCGTGGACAGGGCGGTGGTGGTGCCCCCGGTCGGAGGCCCCATTCGCGGTATCCTGGCTGTTCGCGCGCTTGGCCGGTGATGACGCGGCTGTCTGGCGCGGGCCTCGGTGGTGCCCCGCGAGCGTGGGCCGGAGAACGGGGGCACCGCCGCCGCCCTGCCGCCCGGAAGTAGGCATGCAGGCCGCTTGCGGACGCATGGCGCTGGGTTGCAAAGAGGACGGCCATCGCGTGCGCCCAACGCTGGTCACAATGCGAACCTGACCTCGCCGTCCACCATGCCCCAGCCTCAAATACCGAACCTGATCGACCCCGGCTGGCGCGCCGCGCGCGAATGGTGGGGTGGTTGGCGCCAGGTGCTGCACTTCGGCGCGCAGATCCTGGTGCTGGCGCTGGCGCGATCCAGCTACCGCCGGGTGCAGCGGCGCCGCATGCTGCACACGGTGTATCAGGCGACGATGCCGCTGCTGCCCACGTTCACCGTCATTGCCGCGGTTTCGGCGCTGATCATCATCCGCATCGTGCTTGCCACCGCGCTCAGCTACGGCCTGACGCGTTACGCGCTTGACGTGCTGGTGCGCACGCTGGTGCTCGAATTGATTCCGCTGTCCGCCGCGCTGTTCGCGGCGCTGCGCTACGCCATGCCCGCCGGCGAACAAGTGCGCGCGATGCGCCTGCGCGGCGAGTTCGAGGCCTTGCTCGCGGCCGGCCACGACCCGACGCGCGACCGCGTCTTGCCGCGCGCCGTGGCGAGCATGTTCGCGGTGATCACGCTTGCCGTGGTGAGCGGCGCGCTGACCTTGTTGCTCGCCTACTTGTCGGTGTACGGTTTCGCGAGCTGGGGGCTGGAGGCGTTCACGCGCACCGTCGGCCAGGTGTTCAGCCCGGTGATCGTGTTGATCTTCTGCCTGAAGACGTTTTTCCTGAGCCTCGCGGTGGCGATCATTCCGATGGTGCCCACGCCGCGCGAAGGCACGGGTGGCGCGGCGCGCGTGAATGCCGACATCATTCGGCTGGCGCGCCTGCTCGCGGTGGTGCTGCTGATCGAGATGGTGGGCCTTGTTGGCAATTACTATTGACCGGTTCACCCGCCCCATGCCACCCCAGAATCCCAACTCGGACCCCAACACCCTGGACGACGCACCGCCCGTCGCGCACCTCGACCTCAAGGCGCGCGCGCTGGTGTGGGGCGTGCTCGTGCTGATCGTGCTGTGCGCCGCCTACGTGCTCTACGCGCGCGGTGCGTTCGAGCGCAAGCAGACGCTGGTGCTGGTGGCCGACAACTCGGAAGGCGTGGTCGTCGGGCAAGACCTCACGTTCGCCGGTTTCCCGATCGGCCGCGTGAACCGCATCGAGCTCTCGGACGAAGGCAACGCGCGCGTCGTCGTCGACGTGCCGGTGAAAGACGCGCACTGGCTGCGCGAATCGAGCGTGTTCACGATGGAGTCCGGCCTCGTCGGCGCGCCGAAAATCCGCGCCTTCACCGGCATCCTGACGGCGCCGCCGCTGCCCGACGGCGCCGTGCGCAAGCTGCTCAGCGGCGACGCGTCCGCGGAAATCCCGAAGATGGTGGCCAGCGTGCGCGACCTGCTTTCCAACCTGACGGCGATGACGAACGCCGACGCGCCGCTCAACCAGACGCTGCGCAATGTGCAGACCACCACCGAGAACCTGAATGGCCCACGCGGCGCGCTCGGCGTGGCACTGGGCGACGACAGGGCGGCGCGCCAGCGCATCGACGCCACGCTCGGTGGCGTGAATTCACTGCTCGCGAAGCTGAACGGCGTGGTGCAGCGCGCCGATGGCGTGGTGCAGCGCGTCGACAGCATCGCCGTGAAGACCGATGGCCTGGTGGGCAACGCCAATGCGCAAGTATTCGGCGAGGACGGCGCGATGAAAGATGTGCGCGCGGCGATCGCGCAGTTGAACGGTTTGCTCGGCGACGCGCGCAACAGTTTGAAGGGGGTGGACGCGTTGCTCGTCGAAGCGCAAGGCATCGCCGGCAACGCGCGCGAGGCGACGGTCGACTTGGGAACGCTGCGTGCCGAAGTCGAAGCGAGCCTGCGCAAGGTGGAGCACCTGATCAACGAAGTGAACCGCAAATGGCCGTTCGCGCGCGACGCGGAGATCAAGCTGCCATGAGGGCCTGCGTCGCGGCGGCGTGCTTGCTCGTGGCCTGCGGCAGCACCGCACCGCTGCCCGACTGGAAGATGAACGCCAAAGGCTCGCTCGAACGCGCGACCGAGGCCTACCTGTCAGGCAACGAGCGCATTGAAGCGGTCGAGTTCGCCCGCGCCCGCGCCGAGATCGCGCGCACCGGCCGCGCAGAGCTGCTTGCGCGGGCGGAGTTGACGCGCTGCGCGGCTCGCGTCGCGAGCCTGGTGTTCGACGACTGCCCGGGCTTCGCCGCACTCGCGCAAGATGCGCCGGCGGCCGAACGCGCTTATGCCGATTATTTGATCGGCAGGGGCACACCGCAGAACGCTGCGCTGCTGCCGCCAGCGCAGCGCGACGTGGCGGCGGGCAAGGGCTCGGCGGCGGCGCTCGCGGGCATCGCCGATCCCCTCTCGCGCCTCGTCGCCGCAGGCGTGCTGTTTCGAACCGGCCAGGCCGAGCCGGCGCTGTTGGCGCTGGCGGCGGAAACAGCGTCGAACCAGGGCTGGCGCCGGCCCTTGCTGGCGTGGCTGAATTTGCAACTGAAGCGCGCCGAAGCAGGGGGCGATGCGACCCAAGCCGCGCGATTGCGGCGCCGCATCGAGCTGATCATGGGCAACACGGTCGGTGGCCGCGCCGCCACCGAGCTGAAACACGATTGACGCTCCAGCTACGGCGGCCTGCGTTGACAGGGGAGGCGATACCATCTGCGTCTGAACGGAACAGCCGACCAGAGCAGACAGCCGACGATGATCACCAATTTTCGCATCTCGAATTTCAAGCGGCTGGGAGTCGCCGATCTGGAGCTGGGGAGCACCGCGGTCTTCATTGGACCGAACAACTCGGGCAAAACAACGGCGCTGCAGGCATTGGCGCTGTGGGACATCGGGTGGCGGCGCTGGGCGGAAAGGCGCGACAAGAGTGCACCGGCGGAACGCCAAGGTGTCACGATCAATCGTCGAGACTTGTCCGCGATTCCGGTGTCGCATGCGAAGTTGCTCTGGAATGACCTGCACACGCAGGACAGCGACCGTGCCGCCAAGAAGACGACAAAGGTGCTGATCAAGCTCGAGGCGCG
>JANOLA010000297.1:0-3973 GCA_031419535.1 Burkholderiales bacterium
TGCGCTGCGCCGTATCGAACGCGGCAAGTTGGCCGGCCCACTCGCCGAGCAATTGGTGCGACAAGGCTTCGGCGCGCGACTGCGCAGCGCTGACCATCGCCTGCGCCTCCTGCTCCTGCGAGCGGCGCGTTTCCTGTTGCAGCGGGATGTTCATCTCGAACATCAAACCCCAGGACGTGACGCGCGACCGAACCTGCGTCGGCGACACGCCGACCTGGAAGTCGGGACCGCGATTTCGAAACGTGAGGTCGCGGCTCTTTTGCGCAGCTGCCAGGCGCGCCTGTTCGGCCTGCAGCGCAGGATTGCTCGCGCGCGCCCGCTCGGCGAGCAACGGCGCGTCCGAGGTGGCCAATGCCGGCAAGGGGCGAAGCGCCTGTGGGTCGGCCAATATCGCGGACGCATCGCGCGCCAGCAGCGCGTTCAATCGTGCTCGCAGTTGCCGCTTTTCGTTGTCGAGCGCGATCAGTTCGGCGCGCATCGCCGTTTGCTCGAGCTGCGCGCGGATCGCGTCCTGCTGGGCCGCGAGGCCGCCGGCGTAGCGCGCCTGGGCGATTTGCTCGAGCCGCGACATCAGGTCGAGCACCTCGCGCGTCAGCCGCTCGATCCCTGCGGCCCGGTAGTACTCCGCGAAGGTGGTCTTGATGCGCATCGCCAACTCGGCCCAGGTGGCAGCGCTGCGCGCGCTCGCCTGCCTCGCATCGGCGGCAGCCGCATCGCGCTTCAGATCGCGCTTGCCCCAGCCGGGCAGCATCTGCATGAACGTGTACTTCGTCTCGCCGACGCGCCACGGCAACGGCACGGGTGACGCCTCGTTGACCCACTCCCGCATGTTCATCAACTCGACGCGCAGCAGCGGATCGGGCAACGCGCCGGCAGGCTGCACACGCTGGGCCGCGGCGTCGGCTTCCTGCCGCATCGCGGCGAGTTCCGGGCTTTGGGCGCGCGCGTACTCGAGCAGGCCCTGCACGCTGGCCCCGAGAGCGTTCTCCTGGGCCAGTGCCGGGCCGGACAGACCGGCACTGACCATGGAGGCCAACAGCAAGTCGCGCAACGATCGCTCAAAGGTCATGGCAGTCCCCGGCCTCGCGATCACTGGTTCTTGTGGGTCTTGGCCACGCATGGTTGTCATGACAATGGACGCCTGAGTGTTTGAGGTGGTGGTGGATCGGCCTGACCGCCGACGGGCAGGTCAGAGCCGAACCGGATCAAGTGAGCACGCCGCTCGGCCGGCAAACGCAAGACGGCACCGCACGGCAGGCGGCAAGGGCACTGGTCAGAGCAGGCGCGGGCGCCGTCTGCCAGTGGCAGGCGCTATAGCGCCAGGCGCAGGAAGCAGAGTCTGATCGGGGGTGCCAGAGCGCCATCGTGGCGCGGCGTCAAGGTTTGGACCGACGCAGCAGCCGGAGCCGGGCAAGCCATCGCAACTCCCGGCGGGGGCAGCGCGTGGCCCTGAACTTTGTCGAGTGCCGACTTCAGCGGGGGTATCGCAAGCGCGGACTTTTCGCAGAAGTCCTGGCAGTTCGACTTGGCCGTTGAACCATCGTGACCCACGACACCCTCATGTTGCGTCGGGTGCGACTCGTGATGCAGCTGGCCTCCTGGCGTCGCCTTGCCGTGTCTCACTTCAGCCCCAACGCCTGACTCGGATCGCTGCGCACCCGGTTCCATGGGGCTCGGGGTCAAGCACGCCTGCGCGATCCCGCTCGCAATACCGAACAGCCACACAAGCAGCGTACGGGCGGCCCAGCGGCGAAGTTGTTGGCGATGGTGGAACATGGTTGTCGGACAGTCTGTCGCGCGTTTCTATCAAATGCAGATTAGCCCAGAAGCAATCCTGCACGTTTGATTTGCATCAACCGATGACCCTGGCATAGCAACACCGCGGAGCCCGTTGCGCGCACCAGCTGGGTGCAAGGCGCACCGGCCCGCGCCTCAATCTCGCTCACGCTCGCGCTTGCGCCCTTCGCGCGAGCCCTTCTCGCGTGGTTTTTCAGCGGCGCTGCGATGACACTCGGCGCAGTTCTCGAAGTTCCGAATGCCATCCTCCTCGTGCTTCCGACGAATCTTCTCCTGCCGATGTTCATGGCAGCCGTAGCAGGTGTAGCGGCTGTAGTCGTTGTTGGTGTGGCAGGTCGCGCACTTCACGTCGTGGTCGCGGTCGAGCACGAACAGCTTGGCGTGGTCCAGCGTGGCGGGCTTCCAGCGTTCCGGGCTGTGGCACTGTTTGCAGCTGCCCTGAATGCGCCGGTGCAGGCTGTCGGCCGGCGCCTTGTGGCAGCCCTCGCAGTGCTCACGCGTCGTGAGGCGCAGCAACGCATGCGAGAAGGGCTTGCGGCTGCGCTGCGTGAGCTTGGGGCCTTCATGGTCGCTGTGACAGGCCATGCAGTCCTGCTCGATCAACTCCTGGTGGAAGGCCGTCTTCACGTTGCGCGCCATCAGCGCCGCACCTTTCGTCGTGCGCAGCCCGATGTCAGGCAGGGCATGGCAGGCGATGCAGCGCGTCGATGCGGCGCCGCGCCAGGGTGAATGGCAGGCGAAACAATCCGTCGCGAGCTCGGCATGGCCGCGCACCAACGCGCCGGGGCTGATCATCAGGTGCGGGTAGGCAAAGGCGAGCGCCACCAGCACCGCCAGGTTCAGCGCGATCAGCGCCAGCAACCAGCCGCGTTTCACTTCCAGCCCCAGAACAGGAACACGGCGACGATGTGCGCGGCAGCGAGCACCGCGAACGCCAGCGTGATCGGCAGGTGCACCGCGCGCCACTGTTTCATCACGTCGAAGGTCAAGCTATCGCGATACAGGCGCTCTTCGAGTTCATCGGCGGACACGCCTTGGTCACTCATGCGCGAGCGCGCCTGCTGGAGGCGGCGGCGCGAGCGCTCGAGCAGGAACTTGCCGGTCAGGCCGCTGCCCACGTCGATCAGCATCGCGCTCACGGCCAACCAGCCCAGGATCGCGTTGAAGTGGATGCCGGCGTGCACGAGCACGAGCAGCGAGCCGAGCCAGGCCATGAACTGGTGCAGGCGCAGCAGCCGCGCCGGTTGACCGATGCGGATCAGCCCGCGTTTGCGCAGCGAGTAGGCGAAGGAAAGCAGGATCATCAGCGTGCCGGGAATGCCGAGCCAGCGGCCGATCCAGGCTGCATTGATGCTGTGCAGCAGCCTGTCGAACAGCAGGGCCGCGGCCACCAACGCGGCGAACGCCAGCAGAAACGGCAGCACCTCGCGGCGCAGGAGTTTCGCTTCCATGGGCCTGCCAGGGTCTCAGGCCGCGAGGACCAGGTTGCCCGCTGGTGTGCCCACGCACAGCAGGCAGTGGCCGGGCGCCACGTCGTGCTCGGGCGCACTTGCGTAGCGAACGCTGCCCGCGAGCAGCCGTGTCTCGCAGGTCCCGCAACTGCCCGAGCGGCAGCCCGACGCGACGCTGACGCCGTGGCGCTCGGCAAAGTCGAGCAGGGATGAGTCGCGAGCGTGCCACGGCAGCGTGCGGCCCGAGGTGTCGAATCGCACTTCGAGCGCGGGCAGGGCGGTGCCCTGCGCCATTGCAGGCTCGGCCTGCGCGGCCCGCACCGACGCCGGGCCGAAGGCCTCGTGGTGAATATCCTGCTGCGGCACGCCCCACGCAGCGAGCGCCGGAACCAGGCTCTGCATCAGCGACGCCGGGCCGCACAGGTAGAAGGTGTGGCGACCGTGCGGCAAGGTGCGCCGCAGCAGCGCGGCGTCGACATGCCCGGCATGCTGGTAGTCCTGGCCGTGTACGTCGCCAGCGAGCGCGTGGCTGTACACCCCGTGGAGGTGGAACTGGGGATGCTGCCGCGCCCACTGTTCGAGCTGCGCCTTGAAGGCATGCACGTCGCTGTTGCGAACCCCGTAGTACAGATGCACGTCGCGCCCGGGCTGCTCGCCCAGGCACCCGCCCAGCATGCTCAGCAGCGGCGTGATGCCGATGCCGCCTGCGATCAGCACGACCGGGA
>JANOLA010000298.1:0-1633 GCA_031419535.1 Burkholderiales bacterium
GCCTGAAGCCGCGCTGGCGTGCATGGTCGAGGGTTCGCTCGTCGACTTCGAAACCGCGCTGCGCGTCGAGAGCCGCTACCTCGCGAAGCTGGCGGTCGGGCCCAACGCGAAGGCGATGATCAACACGTTCTTCTTCAACCTGAACGCGATCAAGAGTGGCCAGTCGCGGCCCGGCAAAGCGCCGCGCTACAAGCCCGCGCGCGTGGGGCTGCTTGGCGCCGGCATGATGGGCGCGGGCATCGCCTTTGCGCAAGCGAGCCGCGGCATCGCGACCGTGTTGAAAGACGTCTCGCTGGACCAGGCGCAGACCGGCAAGGCTTACAGCACCAAGGTCACGCAGCCGCGCGTCGAGAAAGGCCGCATGAGCGCGGCTGAGCAGGCGGCGCTGCTCGCGCGCATCACGCCCACCGACAAGGCGGCCGACTTGCAGGGCTGCGACCTGATCATCGAAGCCGTGTTCGAGAACCGCGAACTCAAGGCCAAGGTCACCAAAGAGGCCGAACCGATGCTCGCAGCGGGCGGCTTCTTTGCGAGCAACACGTCGACGCTGCCGATCACCGGCCTGGCGCAAGCCTCGGCCAAGCCCGACAAGTTCATCGGCATTCATTTTTTCAGCCCGGTCGACAAGATGCAGCTCGTCGAGATCATCCGCGGCAAGGCGACCGACGACGAGACCGTGGCACGCGCCTTCGACTACGTGCAGGCGCTGGGCAAGATCCCGATCGTGGTGAACGACTCGCGCGGCTTCTTCACGAGCCGCGTTTTCGGCACCTTCGTGATGGAAGGCGCTGCGATGCTCGGCGAAGGCATTCCCGCGCCGGTGATCGAACACGGCGGCATGCAGATCGGCATGCCGGTCGGGCCGCTGGCGGTGATGGACGAGACCTCGCTTGCGCTCAGCGTGCACGTGCTCGACCAGACACGCGCCGACTTCGCCGCCGAAGGCAAGGGCTACGTCGCCAAGCCGGGCGAGCTGCTGGTGGAGCGTTTGGTGAAGGAATACAAGCGCGGCGGGCGCGCGGCAGGCGGCGGCTTTTACGACTACCCGGCCGGCGGCAAGAAGCACTTGTGGAACCAGCTGCAGCCGCTGTTCGAAAAGCCCGCGCCAGCCACCGGCTGGGACATCAACACCGTGAAGGAGAGGCTGCTCTATCGGCAGTCGGTGGAAACGGCGCGCTGCCTGAGCGAGAACGTCTTGACGAGCGTGGCCGAAGCGAATGTCGGCTCGATCTTCGGCATCGGCTTCCCGGCGTGGACGGGTGGTGCGATGCAGTTCATCTACGGCATGGGGATCGAGGCGTTCGAGACGCGCTGCGCACAACTCGCGGCCAAATACGGCGACGGGTTTGTGCTGAGCGGCGCGGTGAAAGAGTCGATTCGCAAATTTGAGCCGAGGTGGTAGCGGTGGGCAAGCTTGCCTTGTTGCTGCTCCTGGTTGGCGCCGGCCAAGGCTGCTCGACGCAGCAGGCGTACAGCGCGGGTCAGGCGTGGCAGCGCCAGGAATGCAACAAGATTCAGGACGCCCAGGAGCGCGGCCGGTGCATGGGCAGCACCCAGACCTCGTACGAGGATTACAAGCGCCAGAGTGAAGCGGCTCGGTCGAAGTAGCGCGCTGACGCAGGCAGTGCGCTGG
>JANOLA010000299.1:0-17253 GCA_031419535.1 Burkholderiales bacterium
AAAGTCTACTGCTCTACCAACTGAGCTAACAACCCGGCAAGCCTGCACTTATAAAAGTCGTTCAATCGCCCGCCGGGCCTGGCGGATCGAGCAGGGATTCTAGCGCGAGGTTCGCGGCGACCATGCCGAAGGTGGCCGTGACCATCACGCTCGAGCCGTAGCCGGCGCAGTTCAGGCCAGCACCGGGCTGCGCGCCTACAGGCTGCAACACGGCTTCGCGCGAGTAGACGCAGCGCATGCCCATCGTTCCTTCGCGCGGCGCACCGTGGAACTTGCGCAAGCGCTGGCGCAGCGCGGCGAGCAGCGGGTCGTGCGTGACGCGCGCGAGGTCGTCCCCATGCACGGCGTGCGCCTGGCGCTTGCCGCCGGCGGCACCGGAGATCACGAGGCGTGTGCCCGATTTCAAAGCGGCCACGGCGATCGCTTCTTTCGCGCGCAGTTGGTCGCAGGCGTCGATCCACACATCCACCGGATGTGTCAGCAGCCCCGGCCAGTTTTCGGCGTCGGCGAATTCTTCGATCGTGTGCACCGCGCAGCCGGGGTGGATGTCGGCGATGCGCTCGCGCAGCGCGAGCACCTTGGCCTGCCCGAGTGTGGCCCCAAGCGCCTGCACCTGGCGGTTGATGTTGGATTCGGAAACATGGTCCAGGTCGATCAGCGTGAGGGCTGCGACGCCGCTGCGCGCCAGCGCTTCCGCGGCCCACGAGCCGACACCGCCCACGCCGACGATCGCCACGCGCGCCGCGCGAATCTTCGCGTACCCGGCCTCGCCGTAAAGGCGGCGCAGGCCGCCGAAGCGGCGCTCCAGAACGGGCGCCACGGCGTCGGACCGTCCGACTACGGTGTCTTGATCGACGCCAACCGCTCCTTGCCGGCCTGCGCCGCCTCGGAGTTCGGGTAGGCCTTGGCCAGTTCGGCCAGCGTGATGCGCGCCCGGACGGGGTCTTTCAGTTCGAGCTGGCAGTTCGCGATCGACAGCAGCGACTCGGCCGCGCGCGGGTGCTCGGGCGAGAGCGTGACGAGCGCGCGAAACGTGTTGATCGCGCTCTGGTAGTCGCGTTTCCCGTACTGCGCGTTGCCCAGCCAGAACAGCGCCGACTCGTGAAACCCGCTCACCGGGTAGCGCCGCTCGAAGGCCGCGAGAGCATTCGCGGACTTTTCGAAGTCGCCCTTGCGGAACACGCCCATCGCTTCTTCGTAGAGGCGCTTCTCCTCGGGCTCGGCAAGAAACTCCCGGCCGTCGACCGAGACCTTCACCGGCTCGAACTTGCGCACCCGGTCATCCACCGTCTGCACAATGTCTTTCTGCCTGCGCTGCACCTCGGCGAGGTCGCGCGCGAGCTGTTCGTCCTGGCCGCGCAGCTTGGCGTTGTCGGCGCGCAGCTGTTCGATCAGGTTGTTCAGTTCGACCATGCTGCGCTTCATCTGCACCATCTGCTCGTTGAGCAACGTCAGCTGGGTGTTCTGCTGCGCGACTTGAGCGTTGAGCTGCGAGTTGAGTTGCGCGCTCAACTGCGCGAGCTGCTCGACCTGGCGCGCGCGGTTCTGCTCGCTTGCCTGATCGAGGCGCTGGCGCAATTCGTTACTCGCCTTGCGCGCCTCTTCGTCGTCGAACTGGCGGGCGCGCGCCGGCCCTGCGGCGAGCAACGCCGACAACGCCAGCGCCGTCGCGGCCGCGGTAGCGGCGAACCCGTTCAGCATGCGGAATGGGGCGCGCATCGGTGCCCCCTTCAACGTGTCGTCAGTTCGGCGCGCCGGTTCTTCGCCCACGCCGATTCGTCGCTGCCTTGCGCCGCGGGCCGCTCCTTGCCGAAGCTCACCGCGTCGACCTGCGCGTCGCGTGCGCCTTGCAGCGCGAGCGCCTTGGCCACCGCCTCGGCGCGTTTCTGGCCCAGCGCCAGGTTGTATTCGCGGCCCCCGCGGTCGTCGGTGTGGCCCTCGATCGCCATGCGTTTGTTGCGGTCGGCGCTGAGCAGCTTGGCGTAGGTTTCGATCGCCGACCGGAACTCATCTTTGACGACGTAGCTGTCGTAGTCGAAGTACACGATCCGCGGCAGGTTGCCCGCGACCACCGGCGACACCTTGCTCAGGTCCACCGGCGTCACCGCCGATTGCGCCGTGCCGGTAGAGGCCGCGGTGCCGGTGCCCGCGCCGGATTGCGAACCGCCGGCCGCACCGCTGCTGGCGCCGCCTGTTGCCGCCGTGGGGCGGGTTTCGACGGGTACGTCGGCGTCGATCTTCGTGCTCGAGCAGCCGTACAAGGTGCCGAGCAGGGACAGCAGGATCAGGGTGTGTTTCATCGGGTTCATGGTTCGGGTCCTTTTGGTGGTCTATCGTCCGTACGGTCCCCACACGGGCTCGCGCACATCTGCCGTGCTGGAGATCAAGCGGGCCTTGATTTTCCCGTCCAGCGTCGTCGTCATCAGCACGTCACGGCCTTGCGAACGCGTCGCGTAGATGATCAGGCGCCCGTTGGGCGAAAAGCTCGGGCTTTCGTCGTCGGTAGTGTCGGTCAAGCTCACCCCCTGGGCGTTGCTCGTAGTCAGGTCCAGCGTGTGCAGGCGAAAGTCGTTTCCCAAGCGCGAAATATAGGCCATCGTGCGGCCGTCGGGGCTGATCGCCGGGCTGATGTTGTAGCTGCTTGCAAACGTGATGCGCTCGACCGTCGAGCCACCGAGCAGCGTGCGGTAGATTTGCGGCGTTCCGCCGCGGTCGCTCACGAAGTACAGGCCCTTGGCGTCGGGCGCGAATACCGACTCGGTGTCGATGGCCGGGCTGTTGGTCAGGCGGCGCAGGTTGTTGCCGTCGCGGTTCATCAGGTAAAGCTGCGAACTGCCGTCGCGCGACAGCGTCACGGCAAGCGTCTGCCCGTCGGGCGACCAGGCCGGCGCGCTGTTCGAGCCGCGGAAATTGGCCAGCGCGCGGCGCTTGCCGGAAGCAACTTCTTGCACATAGACCACCGCCTTCTGGCTCTCGAACGAGACGTAGGCGAGTTCGCGACCGTCGGGCGACCAGGCGGGCGAGATGATCGATTCGGCGCTGTTCAGCGCCACCTGCCCGCCTTCGCCATCGGCGTCGGCCACGCGCAGCGTGAAGCGCCCGCCGCCGCGCGTGACGTAGGCAATGCGGGTCGAGAACACGCCCTTCTCGCCGGTCAGCTTCTCGAAGATGTAGTCGGCGATGCGGTGCGCGGCCAGACGCAGGTCGCCCGCATCGACGGCGTTGCTCTGGCCGCCGAGCTCAGTGCCCTTGACCACGTCCCACAGCTTGAAGCGAACGTCGAAGCGGCCGTCCGCGAGGCGCGCCACCGAACCGGCCACGAGTGCATCGGCGGCGCGGCCGCGCCACTCGGTCATCACCGGGCGCGCGGTTTCGTCGAGCGTGCCGTTCGTGTCGATGCCGCGAAACGCACCGCTGCGCTCGAGATCGGCGCGCACGATCGTCGAGATCGCTTGGCCGGCCTTGTCTTCATCGCGAAAGCGCGCAATAGCGATGGGCAACTGGGTGGCGCCCACGCCGGAGATTTCGACGCGGAACTGGGCCCGGGCGGCGCTCACGACGCCGAGCGCCGCGGGCGCCACGGCCAGGCGAGCGGCGCAGCGGATCAGGGTTCTTCTTTGCATGACGGACGCTGGGGCGCGGCAACGGTGCCGCGTCGCCGGAGCTGCGGGAGGGATCGGCGACAATGCGAATGATAGAGGGCAATACAGGGCGTTCCCCATTGACCATGCCGCCGAACCCGCATTCGCTGACCGTGGTCATTGTCGCGAAGAACGAGCAGAGGAACATCACGCAGTGCATCGCCAGCGCATCGTTCGCCGACGAAGTGCTGGTGCTCGACTCGGGCAGCACCGACGCCACCGTGCGCCTGGCGCAAGAGGCGGGTGCACGCGCGGTCCAGACCGATTGGCCGGGCTACGGGCCGCAAGTGGCGCGCGGCTTCGCGCTGGCGAACAGCGAATGGGTGCTGTCGCTCGACGCCGATGAGCGCATCGGCGACGCGCTGCGCGCCGAGGTGCAGGCCGCGGTGCGCGGCGGCACGCACGACGGCTGGCGCATCCCGCGCTTGTCAGAATTCTGCGGCCGCTTCATGCAGCATGGCGGCTGGCGACCCGACCACACGCTGCGCCTGGGGCGGCGCGCGAAATCGGGCTTCACCGACCACTTTTTGCACGCCCACATGACGGTCGAAGGCTCGGTGGGCGAGCTGAAAACCCCGCTCATCCACTTCAGCTACCCGGACCTGCACGACGTGCTGGAGAAGCTCGACCGCTACTCGACCGGCCACGCGCGCGACATGCGCGCACGAGGCAAGACGGGCGGCGTGTGGAAGGGCCTGCTGCACGGCTGGGTGGCGTTCATCCGCACCTACTTCCTGCGCCTGGGCGTGCTCGACGGCCGGCACGGCTTGATGCTGGCGATCTACAACGCCGAATACACCTACTACAAGTACCTGAAGCTGATGTTCCTCGAACACCCGCCGCAACGCCCGGCGCCGCCGGCATGAGCCCGCCGGGCCGCCCCAAGGGCGAATACCGCAGTGCGCAGCACGAAGGTACCCCATGAGCGCCCCCGCCGCAGCCGCGCTGCCCGCGGATCCGACGCTGCGGCAACGCCTGGCGCGCATCGCGCCCTATTTTCGGGACAGCCGCAAAGGCGTGGTCGCGGTCATCCTCTCGGCCGTCGTGGCGGCGTCGACCGAGCCGATGATCCCGGCGCTGATGCAGCCGCTGCTCGACACCGGTTTCAAGGCCGGCGCGCTGCCGCTGTGGCTGGTGCCCGTTGTGTTGATCGGCCTGTTCGCGGTGCGCGGCGCGGCGGGTTTCACCGCGCAATACGGCCTGGCGTGGGTCGCGAACCGCGGCACGCTGGCGATGCGCAAGGCGATGTTCGAGCGGCTGCTGAACGCGCAGCCGAGCCTGTTCACGCGCCAGTCGGCGTCGAGTCTGATCAACACGCTGACCTACGAAGTGCAGGGCGGCGCCGGCCAGCTGGTGCATTCACTGTTGACCTTGGTGCGAGATTCGCTGACGCTGGTGGCGCTGCTGGTCTTCTTGCTGTGGCTCAACTGGCAGCTCACGGCCCTGATCGCGGTGCTGTTCCCGGCGATCGCTCTGGTGATGCGCACCCTGACCCGGCGACTGCACGGCCTTGTGGTGCAGGGGCAGAAGGCGATGGACCAGCTCGCGTACGTGGTGGAGGAAAACGTGCTCGCCTGGCGCATCGTGCGCCTGCACAACGCGCAGGCGTCGCAGGCGCAGCGCTTCGAAAGCGTGAGCGAAACCATGCGGCGCCTGGCGATCAAGTCGGTGGTGGCGTCGGCGACGATGACGCCCATCACGCAGGTGCTCGCGGCGTGCGCGCTGTCGGCGGTGATTGTGCTCGCGCTCTGGCAGAGCGGATCGCAGGGCGGATCGGTGGGCGAATTCGCGGCGTTCGTGACGGCGATGCTGATGCTCGTCGCGCCGGTGAAGCACTTGTCGGAGGTGGCCGGCCCGATCACGCGTGGTGTGGCGGCGCTCGAACGCGGCGTTGCGCTGATCGATCAAACCGCGAGCGAAGGTTCGGACGGGCACGACCCCGGCCGCGCACGTGGAGAGCTCGTTCTGCACGACGTGACGCTGCAATATCCAGCCTCACAGAATGCGGCCTTGAGCGGCGTGAGCCTGCGCCTCGCGGTGGGTGAATCGGTGGCGCTGGTCGGCCCCTCGGGCGCGGGCAAATCGACGCTCGTGAACCTGTTGCCGCGCTTCCTCGAGCCCAGCGGCGGCAACCTCACGCTCGACGGCGTGCCGCTGACGCAATGGAGCATGACCGCCTTGCGGCGCCAGTTCGCCCTCGTGAGCCAGGATGTCGTGCTCTTCAACGACAGCGTGGCCGCCAACGTGGCACTCGGCGATCCGCCGGACCGCGACAGGGTGCTCGCCGCGTTGCGCGCGGCGAACCTGCTCGACTTCGTCGAGACCCTTGCGCAGGGCATCGACACGCCGATCGGCCACAACGGCGAGCGGCTCTCCGGCGGCCAGCGCCAGCGCCTGGCGATTGCCCGAGCCGTCTACAAAGACGCGCCGATCCTGATCCTCGACGAAGCGACTTCGGCGCTCGATTCGGAGTCGGAACGCCTCGTGCAGCAGGCGCTCGAACGTTTGATGCAGGGGCGCACCAGCCTGGTCATCGCGCATCGGCTGTCCACGATCGAGCGCGCCGACCGCATCGTCGCGCTCGACGCCGGGCGCATCGTCGAGCAGGGCAGCCACGCGCAGTTGCTCGCGCGCGGCGGCTTGTATGCTCGGCTGCACGCATTGCAATTCAGGAGTTGAGATGACCGGAGTTGACATGACCCAAACCACCGAGCGCTTTCCGATGGCCACGCTGGACAGCGTGCCGCAGGACATCCGCAGCCGCATCCTCGAGGTCCAGCAAAAGGCCGGCTTCGTGCCCAATGTGTTCCTGGCGCTGGCGCGCCGGCCCGATGAATTTCGAGCCTTCTTCGCCTATCACGACGCGTTGCTGCTGCGCGAATCGGGCCTGAGCAAGGGCGAGATGGAAATGATCGTCGTGGCCACCAGCGCCGCGAACCAATGCCTGTACTGCGTGGTCGCGCACGGCGCGCTGCTGCGCATCTACGAGAAAAAGCCGCTGCTCGCCGACCAGGTGGCGGTGAACTACCGCAAGGCCGACATCACGCCGCGCCAGAAAGCGATGCTCGACTTTGCCTTGAAGGTCGGCAACGATTCGGCGGCGCTCGGCGACGCCGACTTCGTGGCGTTGAGAGAACATGGCTTCAGCGCCGAAGACGCCTGGGACATCGGCGCGATCACGGCGTTCTTCGGCTTGTCGAACCGAATGGCGAATTTGACGTCAATGCGGCCGAATGACGAGTTTTACCTGATGGGGCGGGTGCCCAGGGACAGCAAGACAGCGCGCCCATGAAGTATCGGATCGTCATCCCGGTCCTGAACCAGTTGGCGTACACGCGCCAGTGCGTGGAGAGCCTGCTCGCTCATGGCAGTGCGGCCTCGAGCTTGCTCGTCATCGACAACGGCAGCAACGACGCCACGCCGCAGTGGCTGGCCTCGCGCCCCGATGTGCCCTCGCTGCGCAACCGGGTGAACCTGGGCTGCGGCGGCGCCTGGACGCAGGGGGCCCTGTTGGCCGACAGCGACTGGGTGGTGCTGCTCAACAACGACGTGATCGTCTGCGAAAGCGCGATGGATCGCCTGCTCGACGCGGCGGACCGCCATGGCCTGGAAGTGATCAGCCCGTCGCTCGTGGAAGGGCCGCTCGACTACGACTTCGCGATGCATGCGAAGGCATTCTGCTCCGCGATGACCGGCAGCCTGCGCGCAGGCTGGTTCCACGGCGTGTGTTTCGCGGTGCGACGCAGCGTCTTCGAGCGCATCGGCTTCCCCGACACCGACCGCCAACTCGGCGGGCGCGAAGACGTCGAGTTCCTCGTGCGCTGCACCCGCCATCACATCCCGGTGGGCACGGTGGGCGACGCGTTGCTGCATCACTTCGGGTCGATCACGCAGAAGGCGATCAAGCTGGAGACCGGGCAAGACGACCTCGGCGACCGCGGCCACTTCTACCGAAAGGTCGGAATGAACTGGCTGGCACGCAAGCGCTTCAAGAGCGAGCGCCGGCGGCTGGCGAGGAACTGGGTGCGGCAGGAACACGCCGAACATGGTTTTGCGATGCACATGCTTCGCATCGACGGCCAATGGAGCGATGCGCAATACCTCTGAGGCTCGCCCGCGCGCCAGCATCCTGCTGCTCGCGTACAACCAGGCGCACACTGTCGAGCAAGCCGCCGAGAGCTGTTTCGCTCAGCGCTGCGAGCCGTTGGAGATCGTGCTCTCCGACGATGCGTCGAGTGACGACACGTTCGCACGCTTGCGGCGCGCGGCGCAGGCGTATCGCGGCCCGCACACGGTCGTGGTGCGCCGCAACGAAGCGAATGTCGGCGTCGGGGAACACTACAACCAGCTGCTCGCCGCCAGCCAGGGCGAACTGCTGATCACCGCCGCCGGCGACGACGTTTCCACGCCGGACCGCGTTGCACGTCTGCTGCAGGCCTGGGACGCGCAAGCTTGCCGCGCCGACTTGATCGCCAGCCATCTGATCGACATGGACCCACAAGGTGCGCTGCACGACGTGATCCGCGTCGACGATCTCGCGCAGGTTCGCAGCGTGCACGACTGGACACGCAAGCGCCCGTACATCGTCGGCGCCGGGCACGCGTTCACGCGTCGCATCATGGAGCGCTTCGGCCCGTTGGGGCCTGGCGTGTTCTACGAAGACCAGGTGATGGTGTTTCGCGCCATCGCGTCGGGCGGGGCCATCACGGTGGACGCACCTCTCGTGCACTACCGGCGCGGCGGCACCTCGGGGCAGGCAGTTTTCGATTCGGCGCAGCACATGCGCTGGTGGAAGCAGCGGCGCAGCGGGCGCGAGAGGGCGGAGATGGAACAGCTCTTGGCCGACGCACGCACGGCCGGCTGCGAAGCCGAGGTGGGTGCGCACCTGGCAACGGCGTGGGAACGTGTGATGTACTTGGAGCGCTTGAGTCAGTGCAGCAGCACGGCCGCACGCTGGCAGACGTTTCGCGAAACGACGTCACTGCCCTCGTGGTGGCGCCTGCGCAAATTGCTGCACGTGCAGTTTCCGCAGGCCACACACGCGGTGACCCAGAGCTTGCTCAAGCTGCGGCCGAATCGGCGGTGAGACGAGGGCCGAGGCGGCTCAGGGCGCGGCACGCCAGGACAGGGGACACCCTCGACCCGAACGGTTGCCCGCCATCATGTGTCGGACCGACTTGCTCGAACCGCCCCTCAGCGAGCGGGGAGCGCCCGCTTCGCGATCAGCGAAAGGTAGGTCCCCCACAAACGCAACGCGACGGACCACCGGCCTCGCCGGCGCAGGAACTTCGCCTGACGCCGCAGGTGGCGTTGCAGCGGCCAGTAGGCGCGGTCGTGGGGCCGGCCGCCCAGTTCCCGCCGGATGAACTCGGGCAACTCGTCGGCAAACACCGGGTCGATGTTGGCGCTGCTCAGGCCCGATGTGGAATAGTCGCTGACCACAACGTCCACCCACTGCATCGGCGCGCGGAAGGCGGCTCGGAGGTTGAACTCCCAGTCGGCCCACACCGGGTAGCGCAGGTTGAATCCGCCCAGTTCGTCGAACAGCGTCCGTCGATAGAACAGGGCCTGCTGACAGATGTTGGTCGACAGAAGTCGGTCCAACGGCATCGGACCCGCGTAGCGTCCGCCCACCGGGACGCCGAGCTGGTTGGCACCCATGATGCGGACATCGCCATGCACGATCTCCGCGCGGCTGGTGCGCAGCGCGGCTTCGAGCGACGCAAGCGTGTACTGCGCATGCAACCGGTCGTCGCTCCCCAGCACCAGGACCCACTCCCCACGCGCCGATCCGAAACCACGGTTGATGGCGTCATAGACGCCGAGGTCCGGTCGCGAGTCGATGCGCAATGCCGGCAACCGCACAGCGAATGCCTGCGCAATGCCCAGTGTCGTATCGCTCGATGCGCCATCGCTGAGCACCACCTCGAAGTCCTTGCACGTTTGCTCCGCCAACGATTGCAGCGCGCGGTCCAGGGTCGCGTCGCTGTTGAACGTCGGAATGAGAAACGTGACCAGGGGGGGCGCGGCCGTCCCTTCGCGCATCATCCGGATGCGCCCGTAGCCGCAGTGCCACCGCGCTTTTGCCGCAGCCGGCGGCGCAGTCGGTGGAACGCACGGCGCAGGCGCTCGTGGGCCGTCAATTCCAACGCGGCAGCCGCGTCGTCTCGAGCAACGAAAACCGCATTGCCATGAACCGGCACGTCCTCGCGCAGCGGTGCATAGCCTAGATTCACGAAACGCGGCGCCAGCAGGGCCTCGACGTCGGACAGCAATCCCGAAGATTCGTACACCCGCTCCTTGCTGACTTCGCTGTAGATCAGGCGCACGCCGGCCAGCAATGCCGGCGACATCGACTTCAGCACTTGGTACTCGGCACCTTGCACATCGATGAGAAGCATGTCCGGCGGCGCCAGTCCCTGCTCGGCAAGCACGGAATCGAGCCGTCGCGTCGGAACCTCGATGGCTTTGTGCACATGGACGTCGGGGAAGAGCGTGCTGTGCGAGCCGAACGCCAGGAGGGAACTCGATTCGCCGTCGTTGTCGGTGACATGGAACTGCGCCACGCCATCGCGGTCGGACACCGCGACAGGGAAGACCCGAATGCGCTGATCCTTCTCGGCCAGCGCGTGGAGGACGGCCAACGGACCCGCGAGCGGCTCGAACACGTAAATGTGCTGCAGAGCGGGGAACAGCCGATCGATCAGGGGCAGTTCCTCGAATCGATGGGCGCCGAGCACGCACAGGACCCGCAGTCTCGACGCGAGTGCGCTGCCCCGCAATCGCCGCAACAGGTCGAGGTCGTAGGTGGGTTGCTCGGCCGTCAACAAGGAGGGGGTCATGGGTCCATGCGGCTATCGCCGCGTTCCTGCGGGAGTTTCGTTTTGCCAGCCTCGTGGGGCCAGGGCCGGGATTATCCGTCGGCGACCCGAGGGGCGAATCGCTTATCCTCCCGGCCGTGAGCGCCTACCCAAGAACGGACTCCTCGGTTCGAACGCCACGACGGCCGGTGATGAAACCTCGCACTCGGAACGGCCGGGGATCGCTGGCTCCCGCCCGTCCCATCGGATCCGATGTGCGGCGAAGCGGATGAGGAACATCGGAATCACGGGCGCGCGCGGTGTGATCGGGTCGATCCTGCGGCGAAAGTTGACCGCCGGCGGCCATGACTGCTCCTGCTTCGACGGGGACGTCACCGACCCCACCGACGTTCGTGAATGGATCTCCGGCACCAGGCCCGATCTCGTGTTCCATCTTGCCGCGGTGGTTCCGACGGCGGTCGTCAAGGACTCGCCGCTACGCGCGTACGCGGTGAACGTGGCTGGCACCATCCACTTGCTGAACGAGATCGCCGGGCTGCCTCAGCAACGAACATGGGTCTTCTACGCCAGCTCCGCCCATGTCTACGCGAGCTCCAGTGGTCCGATCTCCGAGGATTCCGCCATTGCTCCGGTGAGCCTCTACGGCAAGACCAAGTACCTCGGTGAAGACGTTTGCACGGAGGCGGCGAAGGCCGGCAAGTACCAAATCGACGTCTGCATCGGCCGCATCTTCAGCTACTTTCACGAGTCGCAGCGCGTACCTTTTCTGTATCCCACCATGCTGGACCGCCTGAACAAGGAGGATCTCCGCCAGCCTTTTTTCCTCCATGGCGCCGACAGCGTGCGGGATTTCTTGAATGCAGAACAGGTCGCCGACATCCTGGTCAAGTTGATGCACAGGAGATCGAAGGGCATCTTCAACATCGCCTCTGGAAAGGGATCGAGAATCCGCGATTTCGTGCAGAGCCTGACCCCCGTCCCCTTGAACATCGAGACGAACGGCGAGAAGGATTTTCTGGTGGCCAACATCGAGAAACTCGGCCGGGAGTTGGAACGCCAGCCATGAGCACCGCCAGCGTCGCCATCGTCATCCCCACGTTCAATCGGGTCGCCTACCTGGAGAATGCGATCCGCAAGTCGCTGGAGCAGACCCATCCCTGTCAGGTCATCGTGTGCGACCACGGCAGCTCCGACACTACGCCACAGGCGATGCGGGCCTACGCGGACCGGGTCACCTACATCCGAAGAGAGAGGGACCTGGGACCTCACTTTTGCTGGCTCGAAGGCGTGCTCAACGCCGACGCCGAGTACATCCACCTCCAGTTCGATGATGACTGGACCGAGAAGGACTTCATCGCGCAGACCCTGACGTTGATGGAACCGGACGTCGGGTTTGTGTTCACGGAGGCCTACGAGTTCAACGAGGACACTCAGGAACGCCGCAGGTGCTACCGACTCGCCGAGAGCTTCACGACGGGCATTCACGACGCCGGCATCGTCGAGAGGCTGCTGCTGCAGGGCAGGAACATCTCGCCAGCGTCCTGCCTGTTCAGGAAGAAGGACGTGATCGACGCCCTCTACCAGGGGGCCCTGCCGATCCTGACGGAACATGGCTACCACGGCGTCGGGCCAGATCATTTCATGTCGCTGCTGTGCGTGCTTCGATACCGGAAAGTTGGTGTGATCACCGAGCCCCTGGCCGTGTTCCGCGCCCATCCCGGGTCGATCACCGTCAATGCGCAGGGCGACGACGAACGGCTGGTCAAACTGAACCGGGCCTATGAAGCGACGCGGAGCTACTACCGGCTCTTGAGGCTATTTCACCGCAGCAGTTGGGTCCGTTGGCGGGTGGCCGGCAAGCCGCTGCTCAAGACAATGGAAAGATGGTTGAAGCTGTTCCTGTTGTTCGTCAAACTGCGAAAGAAAGCGGTCAAGCCACTATGAGCAAGAAGATTCTTCTGGCCGAAGACACCATCTCCCAGGAGGAGTTGGACGGACTGGCCGACTGGATCAGGCAGAACCACCGGCTGACGAAGGGGCCGCTCTGCATTGAGTTCGAAAAGCAGTTCGCCGCCTGGCAGCGGGCAAGGTACGCCGTGTTCGTGAACAGCGGCTCCTCGGCCAACCTGGTCATCGCCGGGGCGTTGATCCAGGGCGGCTACCTGCGCAACCGGAAGGTCATCGCACCCGCCGTCTCTTGGTGCACCACGGTCACCCCATTCATGCAGATGGGTTGCGAAGTGTCCCTCTGCGATTGCGACCCGAACGATCTGGGACTCGACCTGGAACACTTCGAGCGGCTGTGCGACGAGCATCGCCCGGCCCTGGCGATCCTCGTTCACGTCCTTGGTCACGCCAACAAGATGACGCGGCTGCGGGCCATCTGCGAGAAGTACGACGTGCTGCTGGTCGAGGACTCCTGCGAGGCGCTCGGAAGCGAGTACGGCGGAGTCAAGTGCGGCTCGTTGTCGTTGGCCGGATCCTTCTCTTTCTACTACGGGCATCACATCTCGACCATCGAAGGCGGAATGGTCGTCACCGATGACGAGAAGCTGTACAACGTGATGCTTTCCATCCGATCCCACGGCTGGGGCCGGGACGTATCGAAGGAGTATCACGATCGCTGGGCCGCCGAGTTCGAGGTCGACGAGATCAGGGATCTGTACACGTTCTATTTTTCCGGCTTCAACCTGCGGTCGACCGACCTCAATGCGTTCCTCGGACTCACTCAGCTGACCAAGATCGATCGACTGAGCAGGAAGCGCGAGCAGAACCACCGTCTCTATCAAAGCAATCTGGCATCCTTCTGGACCCAGCGAAGCGACTCGTCCTTCCTGTCCAGCTTTGCGTACGGGATCCTGGTGGAGAACCGCCTGGAGGTCTACCGGCATCTGAAGGCCAGCGGGGTGGAAACGCGGCCTCTCATCTGCGGCAACATCGGGCTCCATCCGTTCTGGATCAAGGAGCATGGTCCGTGCAACTTACCCAACGCCGACGTGGTGCACGACTTCGGGCTGTATCTCCCCAATCACTACAACTTATCCGAAAGCGACATCTCGTTCGTCTGCGCCCGGCTGAAAGAGGTCGCCATCCCGAAGGTATTCTGAGACACGTCCCTGCGGGTCGGCCGGGTTGCGTTGCCGAGCCAAGGCAATGCGCTGAGGGCCGCCTTACACGTGGTAGTCGAAGGCTTGAAAACCAGCGCGCTTGACCAGGCTGTCCCTCTTCGCGGAGTCGTAGTCCGCATTCACCATCTCCTTGACCAACTCGGGCAGCGTAATCTTCGGCACCCAGCCCAGTTTCTGTTTCGCCTTGCTCGGGTCGCCAAGCAGTGTTTCAACTTCGGTGGGCCGGTAATAGCGGGGATCCACCTTCAAGATCACATCCCCGACCTTGCAGCGTGCCTTGCCACCACTGACTTCCGCGACAACACCGACCTCCGAGTCGCCTTCGCCGACAAATCGCAACTCAATCCCCAACTCGCGCGCCGAGAACTCGGCGAACTGCCGCACGCTGTGCTGCACACCGGTGGCAATGACGAAATCTTCCGCCCGCTCCTGCTGCAGCATCAACCACTGCATCTCCACATAGTCCTTCGCGTGCCCCCAGTCGCGCAGCGCCGACAGGTTGCCCAGTTAGAGGCACTCTTGCAGCCCAAGCGCGATGCGCGCCATCGCGCGCGTGATCTTGCGCGTCACGAAGGTCTCGCCGCGCAGCGGGCTTTCGTGGTTGAACAGGATGCCGTTGCAGGCGTACAGGCCGTAGGCCTCGCGGTAGTTCACCGTCATCCAGTAGGCGTAGAGCTTGGCCACCGCATACGGGCTGCGTGGGTAGAAGGGCGTGGTTTCCTTCTGCGGCGTCTCTTGCACCAAGCCGTAAAGTTCCGAAGAGCTAGCCTGGTAGTAGCGGGTCTTCTTCTCCAGGCCGAGCAGGCGGATCGCTTCGAGCAGCCGCAGCGCGCCCAGCCCGTCGGCATTGGCGGTGTACTCCGGCTCTTCGAAGCTCACCGCGACGTGGCTTTGCGCAGCGAGGTTATAGATCTCGTCGGGCTGCACCTGCTGCACGATGCGAATCAGATTCGAACTGTCCGTCATGTCGCCGTAGTGCAGGATGAAGTTCCTGTGCTCGATATGCGGGTCCTGGTACAGGTGATCGATTCGCGCGGTGTTGAAACTCGACGCTCGGCGTTTGATGCCGTGCACCACGTAGTCCCTCTTCAACAGAAATTCGGCCAAGTAGGCACCGTCTTGCCCGGTGACGCCGGTGATCAGGGCAACTTTTGGTTGGGTCATGATGCGGGTTTCGGCGTGGAGTCGGTACGGGCATCCAGCGCGCGGCGCGCAAAGTCGGCGTACGCGCGCGCAATGCCATCAGCCAGCGGTGTTTGCGCGCGCCAGCCAAGCGCGCTGACTCGGCTGATGTCGAGCAGTTTGCGCGGCACGCCGTCGGGCTTGGTGGCGTCGAAGACGATGCGTCCAGCATAGCCGGTGGCGCGCATGGCCATTTCAGCCAACTCGCGGATCGTTACGTCTTCACCGGTGCCGATGTTGAGCAGCGGGCCGTCGTAGTCGCGCTCCATCAGGTGCACGCACGCGTCGGCCAAATCGTCAACGTACAGAAACTCGCGCCGCGGCGTGCCGCTTCCCCACACCACGTACTCGCCGGCGCCTCGTTCACGCGCCTCATGTGCCTTGCGGATGAGCGCTGGCAGGACATGGCTCGTGGCGAGATCGTAGTTGTCGTTCGGACCGTAAAGGTTGGTGGGCATCACGCTCACGTACTGGCGACCGTACTGACGGTTGTAGCTTTCCGCGAGCTTGATGCCGGCGATCTTGGCGATCGCGTACGGTTCGTTCGTCTCCTCCAGCGCACCGGTCAACAGGCACTCTTCCTTGATCGGTTGTGGGCAGTCGCGCGGGTAGACGCAACTCGAGCCGAGGAACATCAAGCGCTGCACGCCGACGAGGTGCGCGCCGTGAATCAGGTTCGCTTCGATCTGAAGGTTCTGGTAGAGGAAGTCGGCGCGGTACAGGTTGTTCGCCTGAATGCCGCCGACCTTGGCCGCAGCGATGAAGACGTAGTCGGGGTGCCCCTTCGTGAGGTAGGTGTGTACCGCGGCTTGGTCAACCAGGTCGAGTTGCGCGCGTCCGGGCGCCAGTACGTTGATGTACCCCCGGGCAGTCAATCGGCGAGCAATCGCAGAGCCGACCATGCCGCGCCCGCCTGCCACCAGGATCGTCGCCTCTTTTTTCATTTTCGACGCCGGTTCCTCACATCAACACAATGTCGTACTGCTACGGCGTCGCAAACCCCTCCGCCTGCAACGAAATCGGCTTGCCAATGAAGTCGGACAACCCGGCAAGGTGTTGCGACTCTTCATCGAGCAGCATCTCCACCACCGCAGCCTGAGCGATCACGCGAAACTCCTTCGGGTTGAACTGGCGCGCTTCGCGCAGGATCTCGCGCAGGATGTCGTAGCACACGCTGCGCGCGGTTTTCACTTGACCCTTGCCCTGGCACGTGGGGCACGGCTCGCACAGGATGTGCGCCAGCGACTCGCGGGTGCGCTTGCGCGTCATCTCCACCAGGCCGAGCTGCGTGAAGCCGCTCACCGTGATCTTGGTGCGGTCTTTGCTCAGTTGTTTGCGCAGTTCGGCGAGTACCGCGGCCTGGTGCTCTTCGCGCGTCATGTCGATGAAGTCGATGATGATGATGCCGCCGAGGTTGCGCAGCCTCAGTTGGCGCGCGATCGCTTGCGCGGCTTCGAGGTTGGTCTTGAAGATCGTGTCGTCGAAATTGCGCGCGCCGACGAAGCCGCCGGTGTTCACGTCCACCGTGGTCAGTGCCTCGGTCTGGTCAACGATCAGGTAGCCACCCGATTTCAGCTCGACGCGCCGCGCCAGCGAGCCCGGCCTCTGCGTCGATTTCCGGGCGGGGGCGAGGATGGAGAATTTTCTCGAGCCGGCACTGGGAGCTTGGCTTGCCGTCTTGCGCTGGACGAGCCTGGGCTGCCAACCGCCGGCTGCATGACGTCTCATTTCGACACGCTCTTCAGACTGCGCAAGTTGACGAGCAAAGGCGGCGCGTCCGAGACGACGATGCTGCAAGGTGCCGTTGTCGATACCGAGATAGCCGGGGCGAAGCCGGTCACGCCGTATCGGGCCACCGGGATCGCCTTGCTTCGCGCAAGCTGCTCGGGGATCCGTGTACGACTCATGCTGCACTCCTGCTCCAATTTTGGATTGTCGTTCGGTTTGGAGTGCCCGCGACACTCCGAACAGCACGCCGTATCTCCTGCACGGACCTTGCCACCATGGCCGCTGAGGTTTCATCGCAGCGCGTACCACGCCCCGCGCCCCGCGCCATGAACACTGAAGTGACCACGCTCCACCAGCGCCCGGAAGTGCTGCTTCAGCGTGTTGCGGCTACCGCCAGTCAGCCGAATCGCGTCACCCATCGTCACTCTTCCATGCTCGCGCGCAAACTCGACGATCCGCAGCGACAGCTCCGGCAGCGTTGCCAGCACCAGCTTCTCACGTTCGATCTTGCGGTTCAGGCGCCTCACCTGTTCGGCCAGCGCGCGCAGGAAGAACAGGAGCCACGGTTGCCAGTTTGGCGCTTCAGCGCGGATCGTGCCTTGGGTTTGGAGCAGGGCCAGGTAGTAGTCCTCCTTGCTCTGCTCAATCACGCTTTCGAGCGAGCTGTAGGGCACGTAGGCATAGCCGGACTGCAGCAGGAGCAAGGTGGTGAGCACGCGGCTCAGGCGGCCGTTGCCGTCCTGAAATGGGTGG
>JANOLA010000300.1:0-1738 GCA_031419535.1 Burkholderiales bacterium
ATCCGCATCAACATGCCGGCGTCGCTCGGCAAACCATTTCACCCTGGAACATAATCGCGCTGCCGTTTTTTCTCACCCATAACAGGAGACCTGTGCCATGACAACCCTCACCAAGCGTTCATTGCTCGAGTGGAGCGGATACGCTGTGCTCGCAGCCGCTGCCGCGCTCGCTGGCTGCGGAAAGAAGGAAGAACCCGCAAAACCGGCAGCGACAGCCGCGGCAACGGCCCCGGCTGCCGCGCCTGCTCCCGCGGCGAAACCCGAGCCGTTCAAGGCCGCATGGGTCTACGTCGGCCCGGTGGGTGATGCCGGCTGGACTTACGCGCACGACGTGGGCCGCAAGGCGGTCGAGGCCGAGTTCGGCGACAAGGTGAAGACCACTTTCGTCGAGAAGGTTCCCGAAGGCGCGGACGCCGAACGCGTGATCCGCGACCTCGCCGCGCAAGGCAACAAGATCATCTTCGCCACGTCGTTCGGTTTCATGGAGCAGATGCTGAAAGTGGCCTCTGAATTCCCCGACGTGAAGTTCGAGCACGCCACCGGCTACAAGACCTCGCCCAACATGCGCATCTACGACGCCAAGTTCTATGAAGACGCCTACATGGCGGGCGTGATCGCCGGCAGCGTGACGAAGACGAACACGCTGGGCTTCGTCGCGTCGTTCCCGATCCCCGAGGTGCTGCGCAACATCAACGCCTACACGCTCGGCGCACAGAGCGTGAATCCGAAGGTGAAGACGAAGGTCGTGTGGGTCAGCACCTGGTTCGACCCGCCCAAGGAAAGCGAAGCCGCGCAAAGCCTGATCAACGGTGGCGCCGACGTGCTGCTGCAAAACACCGACTCGTCCGCCGTACTGCAAACCGCGGAGAAGAACGGCAAGTTCGCGTTTGGCTGGGACAGCGACATGAGCGCCGCGGCGCCGAAAGCGCACCTGGCCTCGTGCGTCGTGATCTGGGACGGCTACTACAAGAAGGCAGTCAAGGAAGCGATGGACGGCAGCTGGAAAACCGATCGCACCGTATGGGGCGTCAAGGAAGGTCAGAACGCGCTCGTGAAGATCGCCGACTCGGTGCCCGAGGCCGCGAAGAAGAAGCTCGACGAAATCAAGGAAGGCTTGAAGGCCGGAACGTTCGAGGTGTTCACGGGCCCGAATGCCGGCGCTGACGGCAAGGAACTGCTTGCCAAGGGCGTGGGTGCCGACCAGGCGTGGAAAGACAAGGTCGACTTCTACGTGAAGGGTGTGGAGGGGAAGATTCCCTCCGGCAAGTAGCCGGGCGTGTGGCGGCGGGGGTCGCATGGCCAGTGACTCGCGTGTGCGCAGCCTCGGGCTGTGGCCTTCATGCCGGCTGCAATTCCTTGCGAAAGAACTGCATCGCGAGCGCGGCGATGACCAGGCCGAAGCCTAGCGCATCGGACACCGCGCTCGGCACCACCAGCGCGACCCCGGCGGCGATGAACATGCAGCGCTCGAGCATGGTCGCGCGCTTCAACGCCCAGCCCTGAAAGCCCGCGGCGAGCGCGGCGATTCCTACCGCCGCGGTGAGTGTGACCTGCGCGATCGACCACCCATTCGCGGTGGCCAGCGCCTTGGCCGAACCCATCAGCAGCAGCCCCTGGCCTTCGGGCGCGAGCACGAACATGAACGGAACGAGGAAGGCCGGCACGGTGTACTTCCAGCATTGCAGCGTCGTCTTGTACGGGTCGCCTCCGGTGATGGCGGCCGCGGCAAATGGCGACA
>JANOLA010000301.1:0-11317 GCA_031419535.1 Burkholderiales bacterium
CGAACTTGGCCGGCAGCGCGGTTTCCAGCACGATGGTCGGGATGCCGGTCGTGATGTGCTCGCGCGCCACCTTCAGCCCGTCCGCCGTGTGCGTGTCGATGATGGTGCCGAAGCGCTCGAAGGTGTCGCGGATCGTCGCGAGCCGGTCGGCATGCGAGCTGCTGCCGGAGACGAAGCCGTGGCCGGGAATGCGCGCGAACTCTTCGGCCGTCAGCGTGAACGCACCGCTGCGATAGAACTCCGTTTTGAACAGCGCCTTGGTGCGCGCCGCGTCGCGGCCCAGCAGGTCGAAGACGAAACGCTCGAAGTTCGACGCCTTCGAGATGTCCATCGACGGGCTCGACGTTTCATGCGTTTCGGCGGCTGCCCGCACCCGGTAGGTGCCGGTGCGGAAGAACTCGTCGAGCACGTTGTTTTCGTTCGTCGCCAACACGAGCCTGCGAATCGGCAGCCCCATCATGCGCGCGATGTGGCCGGCGCAGATGTTGCCGAAGTTGCCCGAGGGCACCGCAAAATCGACCGCTTCGGCGTCGCTGCGCGTCGCCTGAAAGTAGCCGGCAAAGTAGTACACCACCTGGGCCAGCAGGCGCGCCCAGTTGATCGAGTTGACCGTGCCGATGCGGTGGCGCTGTTTGAATTCCAGGTCGCCCGAGACCGCCTTGACGATGTCCTGGCAATCGTCGAACACGCCGCGAATCGCGATGTTGTGGATGTTCGGGTCTTGCAGGCTGAACATCTGCGCCTGCTGGAACGGGCTCATGCGGCCGTGCGGCGAGAGCATGAAGACGCGCACGCCCTGCTTGCCGCGCATCGCGTATTCGGCGGCGCTGCCGGTGTCGCCCGAGGTCGCGCCGAGAATGTTCAGTGTCTGCTTGCGGCGCGCGAGTTCGAATTCGAACAGGTTGCCCAGCAACTGCATCGCGATGTCCTTGAACGCGAGCGTCGGGCCGTTGGACAGGCCTTGCAGAAATACGCCGCTTTGCGACGCCATCAGCGGCGTGAGCGGTGTCAGCGGCGTGATGCGTGCGTCGCCGAAGGCCTGCGCCGTGTACGTCTTGTGGACCAAGGCGCGCAGCTCGGGCGCGGAGATGTCGTCAATGTAAAGCGACAGCAACTCAAACGCCAGGTCCGGATAGGACAGTGTTCGCCAAACCGCCAGCGTCGAAGCGTCGACCTTCGGATACGCCTGCGGCAGGTACAAGCCGCCGTCGGGCGCCAGGCCCTCCAGCAGGATTTCGCAGAAGGCGCGCGGCTCGCCGGCGCCGCGCGTGCTGAGGTATTTCAAGTGAAGTTCCTTGAGAGCGCCCCCAGGCCGACGACATACGTCGTCCGCCCCCCGAGGGGGTCAAGGAAACTTCGGGCGGCCGTGCGTTTCCTTGTGAAAACGAAGGGCTGCTGCCGAGTTTTCTCACCCCCATGGGCCACGAAGGGGCCCGTTCCGGGCCATGAGGCGGACGCCGTATGCCGTCGGCCTGGGGGTGCTATCAACTCAGGTCTTCCTTGCGGATGCGAACGATGGTCGCCAGCACCGTCGGCAACACCTGCATCTGCGCGATCGCCTGGTTCATCTCGCCCTCTTGCGTGTCGTGCGTGAGGATGATGACGTCGGTGTGCGCCCCACCCTGCGTGCCCTGCTCGCTGTGCGGGCGTTGCAGCAACGCGTCGATGGAAATGTTGTGCTGCGCCAGGATGCCGGTGATGCGCGCCAGCACGCCGGCTTCGTCGGCCACTTGCAGGCGCAGGTAGAACGACGTGACCACCTGCGCCATCGGCAGGATCGGCGTGTTGTGCAGGCTGCTCGGCTGAAATGCGAGCGTCGGTACATGGTGGCCGGGGTCGGCGCTGTGCAGCCGGGCGATGTCCACCAGATCGGCGATCACGGCCGACGCCGTGGGCTCCGCGCCCGCGCCCTTGCCGTAGTAGAGCGTCGAGCCGACGGCGTCGCCATGCACGACCACCGCGTTCATCGCGCCTTCCACATTCGCGATCAGGCGCTGCGCCGGAATCAGCGTCGGGTGCACGCGCAGCTCGATCCCTGACACCGCCCCCGTGGACGCATCCACGCGCCGCTTCGTGATTCCCAGCAGCTTGATGCGGTAGCCCAATTGCTCGGCGTAAGCGATGTCGGCGGCTTGCAGCTTCGTAATGCCCTCGACATGCGCCTGCGCAAACTGCACCGGCGTGCCGAAGGCAATCGCGCTCATGATCGCCGCCTTGTGCGCGGCGTCGATGCCTTCGATGTCGAACGTCGGGTCCGCCTCGGCGTAGCCCAGGCGCTGCGCCTCCTTCAGCACGGTCGCGAAGTCCAGGCCTTTCGCGCGCATCTCCGACAGAATGAAATTGGTCGTGCCGTTGATGATGCCGGCGATCCATTCGATGCGGTTCGCCGTCAGGCCTTCGCGCAGCGCCTTGATGATCGGGATGCCGCCGGCCACCGCCGCCTCGAACGCGACGACCACGCCCTTGGCACGCGCCGCCGCGAAGATTTCGGTGCCATGCACCGCGAGCAAGGCCTTGTTCGCGGTGACGACGTGTTTGCCCGCGGCGATTGCCTCCAGCACAAGCTGGCGCGCGATGCCGTAGCCGCCGATCAGCTCGATCACGATGTGAATGCCGGGGTCGGCGATCACGGCACGTGCATCGCCGACGACGCGTGCGGCGTCGCCGACGATTTCGCGGGCTCGCGCCTGGTCGAGATCGGCCACCGTGACGATGCGGATCGGCCGCCCCGCGCGGCGTTGAATTTCTTCCTGGTTGCGCGCAAGCACCCGGAACGTGCCCGCACCGACCGTGCCGATGCCCAGCAGGCCGACGTGAATGGGGGGAATCGCCTCAGCCATCTTGCCGTCAATTCAGCGCGCGTGGCGCTTGCTGTAATGGTCGAGGAAGCGCGCGATGCGGCCGATCGCCTCGGCCAGGTCGTCGGAGTTGGGCAGGAACACGAGCCGGAAGTGATCGGGAGTTCCCCAGTTGAAACCGGTGCCCTGCACGATCAAGACCTTCTCTTCGGCGAGCAACTCGTAGGCGAACTCCTGGTCGTCGGCAATCGGGTAGAGCTTCGCATCGAGCTTCGGGAACATGTACAGCGCTGCCTTCGGCTTGACGACGCTCACGCCAGGGATGTCGCTCAACAGCTTGTACGCCAGGTCGCGCTGCCGGCAAAGACGCCCGCTGGGCGCCACCAGGTCGTTGATGCTCTGGTAGCCGCCGAGCGCGGTCTGGATCGCCAGTTGCCCGGGCGTGTTCGAGCACAAGCGCATCGACGCCAGCATGTTCAGGCCTTCGATGTAATCGCGCGCGTGGCGCTTCTCGCCCGACACGACCATCCAGCCCGCGCGGTAGCCGCAGGAGCGGTAGTTCTTCGACAAGCCGTTGTAGGTGAGGCACAGCACGTCGTCGGCGAGCGCGGCAATGCTGGTGTGAACGTTGCCGTCGTACAGCGTCTTGTCGTAGATCTCGTCGGCCAGGATGATGAGCTGGTGCTGGCGCGCCACTTCAACGATCTCGAGCAGGAGCGCGTCCGGGTAGAGCGCACCGGTCGGGTTGTTCGGGTTGATGACGACGATGGCCTTGGTGTTGCTCGTGATCTTGGCGCGGATGTCGGCGACGTCGGGCAGCCACCCGGATTGCTCGTCGCACTGGTAATGCACCGGCGTGCCGCCCGACAGCGCCACCGACGCGGTGTACAGCGGGTAGTCGGGCGCGGGGATCAGCACTTCGTCGCCGTTGTTGAGCAGCGCGTTCAAGCTCATCGTGATCAGTTCGGACGCACCGTTGCCGAGGTACACGTCGTCCACCGTCACGCCGCGCACTCGCTTTTCCTGTTGTAGTGCACGATCGCGCGGCGTGGCGCGAACAGGCCCTTGCTGTCGGTGTAGCCCGCGCTGTGCGGCATGTTGCGGATCATGTCCTGCACGATCTCGTCGGGTGGCTCCAGGCCGAACGCGGCGATGTTGCCGATGTTGAGCTTGATGATCTTGTGCCCCTCGTCCTCCATCTGGCGGGCTTTCTCGAGCACCGGCCCACGAATGTCGTAACACACATTGGCGAGCTTGCTCGACTTCGAAACGAATTTCAGCAAGGGGGCTCCACGAGGAGGTTGAGGGCTTGGCAGAGCCTAGAATTTTCGCACAGCGCCTGTGCGCGACCTTCAGTGACGCGTCTTGCCGACGCCCACCGCCCATGAAACTGCACGCCGATCGCCCCGACGGGCCCAACGCCATCACGCGCCATGGTCCGGGGGGCGTGCTCGTGGGTGGCGTCGAGTACCGCAGCAATCTCATCGTGCCTTGGCTCGGCGCCGTCTCGCCTTGGTCGGTGCGCAACTTCGAGGCGCTGGATGAAAGCCACTTCGCCGCTCTCGCCGATCTGTCGCCGGAACTCGTGATCTTCGGCAGCGGCGCGCGTCTGCGTTTTCCACCGCCACGGCTGTTGCGCCCGCTGATCGCGCGCCAGATCGGCGTTGAAACCATGGACACGGCGGCCGCCTGCCGCACCTACAACGTGTTGTTCGCCGAAGGCCGCACCGTCGTCGCGGCGCTGCTGTTTGAAGGGGCCGAGCGAATTTGAAAGGCCGCTTGTGCCGGGTTTCTCCAAGTCAAGGCACGCGCCGCAGCGCTTATAATTTGGGGCTACGCCTGCCTGCGCGCGCACCCGCATCGGAATCCATGACGCCTGCCATCAATAAAGCCCTGCCGGAATTCGAAGCGCATGCCACCGGGGGAGTGAAGTTCACACCGGCCGCATTTCTGGGGCGCATCGTCGTGCTGTATTTCTACCCGAAAGACAACACACCGGGGTGCACGACGGAGGCGATGCAGTTTCGCGACCACCACAAGGAATTCACCAAGGCCGGTGCCTCGGTGTTCGGCGTGTCGCGCGACAACATGGCGTCGCACGACAAGTTCAAGCAAGGCCTGGAATTGCCCTTCGAGCTGATCGCCGACACGGAAGAAAAGCTGTGCCACATGTTCGGCGTGGTGAAGAACAAGATCATGTACGGCAAGAAGGTCAAGGGCATCGAGCGCAGCACCTTCCTCATCGACGCGAGCGGTGTGTTGCGCGCCGAATGGCGTGGCTTGAAAGTGGCCGGCCATGTCGACGAAGTGCTCAAGGCCGTCAAGGCGCTGAAGAAGACCAGCTGAACGTGCTGGTCGCGGCAAGGTCGGGCCAACGTCTGGCACACAGCGGGTTTTGCGCACTTTGCACGAGCCATCGCTGCGCGGCCGAGGCCGCAGGCGTCCGCGAATGTCGTCTGTGCATAATCGTTCGATGAGTATGAGCCGAGCCGCTCGAAACCAAGCCGCACAGTCGACTGTGCGGCTTTTTGCTTTTTTCGCCGCCAACATCGCCCCATGCCACTGCCCAAGCCCCCCGCCAAACGCGGCTCGATGCTGAGCCCCGCCGACTTCGAATCGCAGTCCGCCGCCAGGCCGGCGGCGCGGCCACAGAAGACCCGACCCAGCGTCGACCCCACCGCCCCGGCGCTGCTGGATCTGTACGACGACAGCCCGCCGGCCGGTGCCGTGGTTCCCAAGAAGGCCCTGGCACCGAAGCTGGAAGCCGTGCCGCGGGGCACGCCGAGCGTCGAGCCGCGCGCGCGCAAGCCGCGCGGCACCGGGCCAGCCAAGCTGTTCGTGCTCGACACGAATGTGCTGATGCACGACCCGACGTCGCTGTTCCGCTTCGAGGAGCACGACATCTACCTGCCGATGATCACGCTCGAAGAGCTCGACGGCCACAAGAAGGGCATGACGGAAGTGGCGCGCAACGTGCGCCAGGTGAGCCGCGACCTGGACGCGCTCGCCTCGACGCTCGCCTCGCGCGACACCGCCGCCATGTGCGAAGGCGTGCCGCTGAGCCGCACCGGCCGGCGCGAGGCCGGCGGCAAGCTGTTCTTCCAGACCCAGTCGCTCAACGTCAGCCTGCCGGCCGGCTTGCCGCCGGGCAAGGCCGACAACCAGATCCTGGGTGTCGTGCAAGCGCTGCGCGAGCTGCACACCGGCCGCGACGTGGTGCTGGTGTCCAAAGACATCAACATGCGCATCAAGGCGCGCGCCCTGGGGCTGCCGGCCGAGGACTACTTCAACGACAAGGCGCTGGAAGACGGCGACCTGCTCTACACCGGCGTGCTGACCTTGCCCGCCGACTTCTGGGACAAGCACGGCAAGACGATGGAGAGCTGGAACCAGGGCGGAACGACCTGCTACCGCATCAGCGGCCCGCTCGTGCCGGCGCTGCTGATCAACCAGTTCGTGTTCCTCGAAGCGCCCGGCGCCGCGCCGCTGTACGCCAAGGTCACTGAAATCACCGGCAGCAGCGCCGTGCTGCGCACGGTGAAAGAATACACGCACCAGAAGAACGCCGTCTGGGGCGTGACGGCGCGCAACCGCGAACAGAACTTCGCGCTGAATCTGTTGCTGGACCCGGAGTGCGACTTCATCACGCTCACCGGAACGGCGGGCACCGGCAAGACGCTGATGACGCTGGCCGCGGGCCTGAGCCAAGTGATGGACGAGCGCCGCTACAGCGAGATCATCGTCACCCGAGTCACCGTGCCGGTGGGCGAAGACATCGGTTTCCTGCCGGGAACCGAAGAAGAAAAAATGAGCCCGTGGATGGGCGCGCTGGACGACAACCTCGAGGTGCTGGCCAAGAGCGACGGCGCGGCCGGCGAATGGGGCCGCGCGGCGACCAACGACCTGGTGCGCAGCAAGATCAAGATCAAGAGCATGAACTTCATGCGCGGCCGCACCTTCCTGAACAAGTTCGTGCTGATCGACGAAGCGCAGAACCTGACGCCCAAGCAGATGAAGACGCTGATCACGCGCGCGGGCCCGGGAACGAAGATCGTCTGCCTGGGCAACCTGGCGCAGATCGACACGCCGTACCTGACCGAAGGCAGCTCGGGGCTGACCTTCGCCGTCGATCGCTTCAAGGGCTGGCCGCATTCGGGCCATGTGACGTTGGCGCGCGGCGAACGTTCGCGCCTGGCGGACTTCGCCTCGGAAGTCCTTTAGCGCCCATTCATCATCAGCGCGCCAAGCTCGCGGTCGCGCGCGCTGCCGTACCGGCGCCGCGCGCCCCGAACCCGGCCCCAAGATTCACCTGCTCAACCAGCTCGCCGCGATTGCCTTTCTGGTCTGGGGCACGCACATCGTTCGCACCGAGGTGCTGCGCGTGTTCGGCGAAAACCTGCGCGGCGTGCTGTCGCGCAGCTTCAGCAATCGCCCGAAGGCCATGCTGGCGGGGATGGGCGTGACCAGCGTGATGCAGTCGAGCACGGCCACCTGCCTGATCGTCGCGAGTTTCGTCGGCAGCGGCCTGGTGGCCACACCCGCCGCGCTGGCGGTGATGCTGGGCGCCGATGTCGGCAGCAGCCTGATGGTCGTCGTGTTCTCGTTCGACCTGTCATGGCTGTCGCCCCTGCTGATCTTTGTCGGCGTGGTGCTCTTCATCCCGAGCCAGGGCAGCTCGACCGGGCGCATCGGTCGGGCGCTGATTGGCCTGGGCTTGATCACGCTTGCGCTGCACTTGATTGTGGACGCGACCCAACCGCTCACCGATTCGGCCGCGGTGCGCGCTCTGCTCGCTGCCTTGCCCGACGAGGTGCTGCTCGCCGTCGTGGTGGGCGCCGCGCTCACCGTGCTCGCCTACTCGAGCATGGCGATCGTGCTGTTGATCGCGACGCTGGCCGCGACCGGCATGGTGCCGGTGAACGTGGCGCTCGGCCTGGTGCTCGGCGCGAACCTGGGCAGCGGTGTGCTGGGCATGCTCGCCACCAGCCGCGCCTCGCCGCAGGTGCGGCGCCTGCCGCTGGGCAACCTGGTGTTCAAGTTGCTGGGCCTCGTGCTCGTCATCCCTTTCCTGCCGCAGGTGCTGAGTCATTTACAGCAACTCGCCGGCACGGCGCACCAGCAGGTCGTCGCGTTCCACCTCGGATTCAACCTCTGCCTGGCGTTGGCGTTCGTCGCTTTCACCGGGATCGTCGGCCGCTGGGTGGAGCGCTGGCTGCCCGAGCCACCCGCCGACTCGGACTCGAGCAAGCCGCGCCACCTCGACCCGGTCGCGCTGGCCACGCCGTCTTTGGCGATCAGTTGCGCGGCGCGCGAAGGCCTGCGCCAGGCCGACGTGGTGGAGACGATGCTGCGCGGCATGCTTACCGTGATTCGCCAGAACGATCTGGCGCTGGCCGAGCGCATCCGCGCGATGGACGACACCGTCGACGGGCTCTACACCGCGATCAAGCTGTACCTGACGCAGATCTCGCGCGAAGCGCTGTCGGAGCGCGAAAGCCGGCGCTGGAGCGACGTGGTGTCGTTCACGATCAACATGGAGCAGATCGGCGACATCATCGAGCGCGTTGTGCAGGACGTGGAAGACAAGAAGGTGCGCAAGAACCGCAGCTTCTCCGAGGCTGGCATGGCCGAGATCTGCCACCTGCACGAGATGCTGCTGACCAATCTGCGTCTGGGCATGAGCGTGTTCCTGGAAGGCCATGTGCGCGACGCGAAAAAGCTGCTCGAGGAGAAGGCGCGGTTTCGCGACCTCGAGCACGAGTACGCGGCGAACCACATCGGGCGCCTGCGCGACAACACCGCGCAAAGCATCGAGACGAGCTCGCTGCACCTCGACTTGATCAGCGACTTGAAGCGCATCAATTCGCACATCTGTTCGATCGCCTACCCGATCCTCGAATCGGCCGGCGCGCTGCGCGACAACCGAATTCGCCATTCGCAGTTGGTGACCCAGCAGCACGAAGACACACAGATTTGAGGCGGCTGCACGCGGCGTCGCCGCGAGGCGGTGCGAGGCGGTGCGAGGCGGTGCGGTGCGGTGCGGTGCGAGCTAAAACTGGCTGCGGCGTTGCAGCCAGTGCGCCAGGATCAACCCGGCTTCGAGCGTGAAGCTGTCTTCCAGCAGCCGGGCACGCAACCCATCCGGCGACAGGCATTCGAAGCGCTGCACTTCGCCGTCCTGATTCACCGGCTGCATTGAGTCGGCAAGCGTCGCTTCGAGAACGTCGATGTGCTCGACCATGTAGCCTTCGGCGACCGGCCGGCGAATCATGATTCGACCGGCCTCGCGCAGACCTTGCAGTTGTGCGGCGAGCAGTCCCGCCTCTTCCCAGGTCTCGCGCTCGAGCGCCTGCGCCACCGTTTCCCCAGCCGCCACCTGCCCGCCCATCGTCGTGTCCCACTGCCCGGGGTCGGTGGCCTTGTTCATTGCGCGCTGTTGCACCCACACGTGGCCGTCGGCACGCGCAACGACCAGGTGCACGGCAAACGTGGTGATGCCCAGCGCCCGCACGGCGCTGCGCTCGACCACCGACACCTGCCCCAGTTGCTCATCGGTCACCGCCAGCAGCTCGTCGCGCCAGCGCCCGCCGAGGCCCTGCGCGTGCAACCAGCGGGCGATCAGCGCCAGGCTCGCATCCAGCGGGGTCAATACCTGCCAGCCCGAGCCGGAACCGCGCCGCAGCAGCTCGGCCTGCCCAAGGCGCTGCGCCAGACTGGGTTCTACCGAGCCGATGCGCATCTGCCGCGGCCCATATGTCAGCGCCTCGCGCGGCGCGAGCTCCGGTGCGTCCGCGCAGGCGCACAGCCTGGCCAGCCAGCCGGCGCGAAGGCGGTCATCGTCGGCCATTCAAGTCGAGCGCATCAGGGCAAACCGGCATCGGCTTGCGGGGCGAGCATGGCCCGCAAGCCCGCTTCGTCGAGGATGGTGATGCCCAGTTCGCGTGCCTTGTCGAGCTTCGATCCGGCGTCGGCGCCGGCGACCACCCAGTCGGTCTTCTTCGACACCGAGCCCGTGACCTTGCCGCCCGCGGCCTCGATCATGTCTTTCGCGTCATCGCGCGTGAGCGAGGGCATGCTGCCCGTGAGCACAAACGTTTTGCCCGCCAGCGGCGCTGCGCTTGGCCGCGGCGCGGGCTCGAATTCGGGCCAATGCACGCCCGCGCTGCGCAGACCGGCTATCACTTCGCGGTTGTGCGCCTGGTCGAAAAAGGTCCGCACGCTTTGCGCGACCACCGGGCCCACGTCGGCAACCGCCAACAGCTCGTCGAGGCTCGCAGCCATCAAGCGGTCCAGACTGCCGAAATGCTTGGCCAAGTCCTTCGCCGTCGTCTCGCCGGCATGGCGAATTCCCAGCGCGTAGAGAAAGCGCGCCAGCGTTGTCGTGCGCCTTGCGAGCAACGCATCCAGCAAGTTCTTCGCGCTCTTTTCGCCCATGCGGTCGAGCGACATCAGCTGCGCCAGATCGAGCCGGTAGAGCGCTGGCAGCGACGGCACGAGGCCGGCGTCAACGAGTTGCTCGACCAGCTTGTCGCCCAGGCCTTCGATGTCCATCGCGCGCCGCCCGGCGAAATGCAGGATCGCTTGCTTGCGCTGCGCCGCGCAGAACAGTCCTCCGGTGCAGCGCCAGTCGGCTTCACCCTCTTCGCGCGCGATCGCGCTCGCACACACCGGGCAGCGCCCTTGCAGTTGCCGGGCCAGATCGAACGGCTCGCCGGCGTCCGCCGGGCGCCGCTCCAGCACCACGGCGACCACTTCGGGAATCACGTCGCCGGCGCGGCGCACGATCACGGTGTCGCCGATGCGAACATCCTTACGCCGGGTTTCGTCTTCGTTGTGCAGCGTTGCATTGCTCACCGTCGTGCCACCGACGAACACCGGCTCCAACTTCGCCACCGGCGTGAGCTTGCCGGTGCGACCGACCTGGATTTCGATGTCGCGCACCAGCGTCATCTGTTCCTGCGCCGGGTATTTGTGCGCGACGGCCCAGCGCGGCTCGCGCGACACAAAACCCAGGCGCTGTTGCAAGGCGCGCGAGTTGACCTTGTAGACCACGCCGTCGATGTCAAACGGCAGGCTGTCGCGCATCGCGCCGATGCGCCGGTGAAACGCCACCAGGCCATCCGCGCCGCTGACCACGTCGCGATCCGCACTCACCGGCAGCCCCATTTGTGCCAGCGCGTCAAGCAGCCCGCTGTGCGTGGGTGGAACGTCCCAGCCCTGCACATCGCCCAGCCCGTAGGCAAAGAAACTTAAGCGCCGGCGCGCGGCAATCGCCGGGTCGAGCTGGCGCACCGCGCCGGCCGCCGTGTTGCGCGGGTTGATGTAGGTCTTCTCGCCTTTCTCGCCTTGCGCGATCAACTCGCGCTGGCGCTGATTCAGCGCCTCGAAGTGATCGCGCCGGATGTAGACCTCGCCGCGCACTTCCAGCACCGGGGCGTTCACGCCGCGCAGGCGCAGCGGGATCTGGCCGATCGTGCGGATGTTCTGCGTGACGTCTTCTCCGGTCTCGCCGTCGCCGC
>JANOLA010000302.1:0-6011 GCA_031419535.1 Burkholderiales bacterium
GTGCCGCGGCGCAAGCGTTTGGACTTGACGGGATAGTCGTGCTGCGTTTGCGTGGTCGCGGCCACGCAGTCGGCGCGCACCGGACATGACTCGCAGGCCGGGTTGCGCGAGGTGCACAGCGTCGCGCCCAGGTCCATCAAGCCTTGGCTGTAAGACTCGATGCCGGTGCGCGGCAAGAGCGACTCCGCGAGTGTCCACAGGTCGGACTCGTTGCGCTGCACCGACAGATCCGCGGCGAAACCGAACGCACGCGTCAGCACGCGCTTCACATTGCCGTCGAGGATCGCAACACGTTCGCCGAAGCAAAACGCGGCAATCGCCGCGGCCGTGGAGCGGCCGATTCCCGGCAGCGTGGCCAGTTCGGCGCTCTTCATCGGAAACGTGCCGCCCCACGCCTGCAACACCGCTTGCGCACAGCGATGCAAGTTGCGCGCACGGCCGTAGTAACCCAACCCGCTCCACAGGCTCAACACCTCGTCGAGTGGCGCGCTTGCCAAGTCTTCAACGCGCGGGAAACGCTGCACAAACGGTTCAAAGTAGCGCTGCACCGTCGCCACTTGCGTCTGCTGCAACATGACCTCCGACAGCCAGACGCGGTAGGGGTCGCGCGTTTGCTGCCAGGGCAACGTGTGCCGGCCGTGGCTGCGTTGCCAGCGAATGATTCGCTGCGCGAACCGGGAAGCTTGTGCCACGCGTCGAGGTGGCGGTCGGATTGCCGGTATCGCCGGACCTGGCCGGCCTAGGCCATGCGCAGACGCGGCGCCGCCGCCTCTGCCGACTCGGGCAAGTCAAAGTCCACCGCAACCGCGGTTCCGGCAGGAGCCCTGCAGGCTTCGGTGCGCAGCGAGGCCGCCAATTCGGTGGCACGGCCGAGCAAGTGCTGCGAGCGCTGGTCCTGGCCTTCTAGTTCGCCGATGCGCTGCTCCAGGTCACCCGAGGCAGATTGAATGCGTTCCAAGGCCTCGCGCCTGTGGCGGAAGCTGCGCCGGCGCTCGCGCAATTGCGAATCGACCTGGCCCGACGCCGTCTTGTTCCAAAGCTCGATTTCGCCGGCGGCGTTTTCGAACACGACACGCAGCCGCGACACGAGCATGCGCCGGAACTGGTCCATGAACTTCGGTTGCGACAGGCGCAGGGCTTGTGTCAGCCCGAAGTACTGCATGTAGTTGCGCCCGATCAAGCCGAGCTCGCGAGCGAAGCGGTCCAGGTCCGGGCCCTTGGCCAGCGCCAGGCTGAAACCGAATTCGGTGTTGAGCTTGGAGAATGACGCTTCCAGCATCTCGCGGGTTTCAACGCAGCGTTGCTGAGATGTGGCCAGCATCGCGTTCAGGCTTCTGCACAGTTCGGTGAAGGCCTTCTTGGCGCCCAGGTTCAAGACGCTGCCTTTGATCGACTCTTGCATCCGGGTCACTTCTTCTTGAACCCGGTCGGTCGACAGGCCGACCATCATGTCCTTGAGGATGCGGCTGTGCACCGTTCGCATCGCCTGCAGGCGCACGCTGCACTGCTCGAACTCCTGAATTTCCACATCCACCCGGTGCAGCATCACCAGGACCTTGGAACTGTTCTTGCCGCGCAAGCCGCGCAGTTCGAGCAATTGCTCCGACAGTTGGCGCCGCCCATCGACGAGGCGCCGCGCGATTTGGGTTTCGATCTGCAAGGTCGTGCTCAACACGAGCTGTTCGAGAACGTCGCGGCGATGCGGCAGCAACTGCGCGCTCAAGGCATCTTCGAGCGGAAGCAGCCGGCTTTCGCGCAGCGCCTGGGCGTCGCCACCGATGCGCGCCGTCAACGCCTGCCGCGCCGACAACGGGAACACACGTGCGGCGGGAATGTCGAGCAACCGCGCGGCGTCGCGCACCTGCACCTCGATTTGCTCCGCGACCTGCTCACGTGAAAGCAGCGGGTCGTTCAGCGTGTCGATCTTGTTCAGGACGACGAACCGCGCCAGCGGGTTGGTTCCCAGGTGATCGCGCCAGATCGACAAGTCGGACTTCGTAACTCCGGTGTCGGCGCCCAGCACGAACACGGTGGCGTGCGCGGTCGGCAGCAAGCTCAATGTCAACTCGGGCTCGGCCCCGATCGCGTTCAGCCCCGGCGTGTCGAGCACCACCAGACCCTGGCGCAACAAGGGATGGGGGTAGTTGATCAAGGCGTGCCGCCATGCCGGCACTTGCACGCGGCCGAGGTCGTCCAGCGGCGGGTTGTCTTCGGGGCGTTCGTCGCTCCAGAACCCGAGGTCCTTGGCGTTTTCCTTGCTCATCCACTCGGTGCGCATCACCTCCTGCAAGGATTCGGACAGCTGTTCGGGGTTCTGCACGTCGAGCGGCACGTAACGCCAAGCGCGCGACTGAGTGCGCAACTCGGTCAACGACAGCCCTTCCAGGCGCGTCTCGATCGGCAGCAGCGCGAGTGCCGCGCCTTCCTGGCCGTCCCAACCGAGTTCCACCGGGCACATCGTGGTGCGCCCCGGCGTCGCAGGCAGGATGCGCCGGCCGGTGTCGGAAAAGAAGATCGAATTGATCAACTCCGACTTGCCGCGCGAGAACTCGGCGACGAAGGCGACGATCAACTTGTCGCTGCCGAGCCGGGTGCGCAGCAATTCGATCTGCTCTTGCGTGGGCTCGTCGATCAGGCCGTTGATGGTGAGGAACTGTGACAGCTCGTCCAAGCGCTCGACCAGCGCCGCGCGCCAACCACCCAAGGCGTCCAGACTGCCAGCGAAAGAATGGTTCATGAGTGCGACACGCCGCCATGCGGTGATTGACCGATGAACCATGCTAGCGCAAGGCTTGGTGGATTCAGAGTGGGCAACATTCGCTCACCTTGATCGCATCGGCACTAATCCACGCCACCTTCGGGTGATCGGCTCGATCGTGCACGCAAGCCATCCCCTGCAACGCGGGTCGCCGCGCACGCGGTGATGCGGGGCACGAACTCGGCTTCGTGACTCGTCGCACCACGGCGGGCGAGACCTTGTATGTTCGCCCCCGGCCGCTTCGCACCCGCCCCAAGGGTCACGCAGTGGCCCCTCCAGGGCCACGGGGGCGAGCAACCGTCTTGGGGCCGCCCGGCGACGGTTGCTCAGCGCCGCTGGCAGCGAGCGCAGAAGTAAGTCGCCCTCTGCCCTTGGGCGATGCGCCGGATCGGCGCCGCGCAGCGACCGCAGGGTTCGTGTTCGCGGCCATAGACCTGGGCGTGCAACTGGAACTCGCCGGCCATGCCATGCGCGTCGCGAAAGTCGCGCAGTGTCGAGCCGCCGAGATCGAGCGCGCGCGCCAGCGTTCGCCGCACCGCCTCGGCGAGCCGTTCGCAACGCGCCAGACTGAGCTTGCAGCTCGGCGTGCGTGGGTCGATGCCGGCTTCGAACAGCGCCTCGCAGGCGTAGATGTTGCCGGCACCCACGACGATCGCGCCGGACAACAGCGCTTGTTTGATCGCCACGCTGCGCGAGCGCAATTGCGCTTTCAAATACGCTCCATCGAAGCGTGCATCGAAGGGCTCGAGCCCCAAGCCCGACAACAATTTCTGCGCCGCGCCGTCGGTCAACGAGGGCGACCACACCACGGCACCAAAGCGGCGCGGGTCGGTCAAGCGCAGCGTGCCCCGGGTCGTGCTCAAGTCGAAGTGGTCGTGCCGATCGGGCTCACCCGGCGCCGCCGAAAAGCTGAGCGAGCCCGACATTCCGAGGTGCAGCAACAGCCCTCCGCGCTCGAGCGGCAACCACAGGTACTTGCCGCGCCGTGCCACTTCACCGACGGTCTGCGACACCAGCGTCTCGGGCTCGCACCCCAAGGGCCAGCGCAGCGGCTTGCCGACGCGCACGCCGGTTGTTCGCGCGCCCTGAATCCGCGACGCGAAGCTGCGCCGCGTGATTTCGACCTCGGGAAGTTCAGGCATCGCCGGGATTATCACGACCGCTGTGGCGAGCCAACCTAGAATCGATTGGAGGAATCTGGAGTTCACAATGGCGGCACGACAAATTCGCGACTTGGCATGGCGCGCGGCTGGCCTGCTGGTGTGCGCCCTCGGGTGCGCGAGCGGCGCGCACGCGGCCGGCAGCCCGGGCGCGAAGGTGGAGAACTCGAACCTCGATTCACAGTTGTTCTACCATCTGTTGATCGGCGAAATCGAAATGCGCAACGGCCAGGCAGGCACGGCCTACGAGGTGCTTCTCGACGCCGCGCGCCGGACCAAGGACGAACAGCTGTTCCGCCGCGTCACCGACATCGCGCTGGAAGCGCGGGCGATGGACCAGGCGCTGGCGGCCGCCAAGGCCTGGCGCGCTGCTGTGCCGGAATCGATGCAGGCGCATCGCTATCTGGTGCAGTTGCTGGTGTCGCTGAACCGCGCGGGTGAATCGGCCGAGCCCTTGCGTTCGATGTTGACGCGGGCCAGCCCGACCGAACGCGTGGCGTTGATCAATTCGCTGCCGAGGTTCTTCAGCTCGAATTCGGATCGACGCCAGTCCGCGGTGCTGATCGAACAGGCTTTGCAGCCTTACTTGACTCGCCCCGAAAACCAAGTGGTTGCGCACGTGTCCACGGCGCGCGGCTGGTTCGCCGCGCAGGAACCCGCCAAGGCCCTCGAATTGACGCGCGCGGCGCACACCTTGGAGCCCGCCGCCGAAGCCCCGGCGGTGCTGGCGATCGAAATGATGGCGACCTTGGACGCGGCGGAGTCCATCGTGCTGGGACACCTCGCCGCCAAGCCCGACAGCCACGGCGTGCGGCTGGTCTACGTGCGCGCGTTGGCCGGATCACAACGCTACGCCGATGCCATCGTCCAGCTGCAGATCTCCACCCGCAACCAGCCGCAACTCGCACCGCCCTGGTTGACGCTCGGCGCCTTGCAACTCGAGCTGAAACACCCGGCCGAAGCCGCGCAGGCGCTGAAGACCTACGTGGAACTCATCGAATCCAGCGCGAGCGTGCAGCCGAGCGCGGCCGATGAAGACGGCGCGGCCGTCACGCCCGAGCAGGGCCTGACGCAAGCCTGGCTCTTGCTCGCGCAAAGCGCCGAGCAATTGGGCGACTACAAGGCCGCCGAGGCCTGGCTCGCGAAGATCGACAACCCGCAGCGCGCGCTCGAGGTTCAGACCCGCCGCGCCGCGTTGCTCGCGCGTCAGGGCAAAATCGCCCAGGCACGCGAGCTGGTGCGGCGCGTCCCCGAGCGCGGCCCCGATGATGCACGCGCGAAGCTGCTCGCCGAAGCGCAGGTGCTGCGCGACGTGAAACGCTGGGCCGACGCCAACACCGTGCTGGCGCAGGCCAATCAGCGTTTCGAGAACGACGCCGACCTGCTCTACGAGCAATCGATGATGGCCGAGAAGCTCAACCGCATGGACGACATGGAACGGCTGCTGCGACGCGTCATCGAGATCAAGCCCGATCACCACCACGCTTACAACGCGCTGGGGTATTCGCTCGCCGATCGCAACCTGCGGCTCGCGGAAGCGAAATCGCTGATCCAGAAGGCGCTGACGCTGAGCCCCGGCGAGCCGTTCATCACCGACAGCATGGGATGGGTCGAGTTTCGCCTCGGCAATCGCGACGAAGCGCTGCGCCTGTTGCGCGGCGCGTACAAGTCACGCCCCGACCCTGAAATCGCCGCCCACCTGGGCGAGGTGCTCTGGTCCATGGGACAAAAAGACGAGGCGCGGCGCATCTGGCGTGAGGGCCAGCAACGCGACAACGCGAACGACGTGTTGCGCGAAACCCTGGGTCGGTTGCGGGTCGAACCGTGAGTGTTTCGGCGCGGGCAGCGCGGCTGCTCGCCTGGGCCACGGTGTCGCTCGTTGTTTCGGGTTGCGCCACGGTTGCACCGGGTGATGGCCTTGCCGGCGACTTGATCTCGGGCCGAATCTCCATACGGGTGGAGGCGACTGCCGACGCCGCCTCACGCGCCCTGAACGCGGCGTTCGAGCTCGAGGGCGATGCGCAAGTGGGAAAACTCAGCCTCGCCAGCGCGCTGGGCACGATGCTCGCGCAGGTGAGCTGGTCGCCCGGCCG
>JANOLA010000303.1:0-4568 GCA_031419535.1 Burkholderiales bacterium
GGCGGAACGCGCCGAAGCGCAGGCCGGCGCCGAGCCGAAGAACGCCAACGCCTGGTACCTGATGGCCTACGCGCTCGGCCGATACAGCCAGGGCATCAGTGTGGCCAAGGCGCTCGCGCAGGGCCTGGGCAGCAAGGTCAAGAACGCGCTCGAAACCGCCATCAAGCTCGCACCGAAACACGCCGACGCCCACATCGCGCTCGGCGCCTTCCACGCCGAGGTGATCGACAAGGTCGGCGGCCTGCTCGGGCGCACGCAAGGCGCCAGCAAGGACGCCGGCCTCGAGATGTACAAGACCGCGCTGAAGTTGAACCCGAGTTCGGCGATCGCGATGGTCGAGTACGCCAACGGCATGGTCATGTTAGAGGGCGAGAAGAAAATGAAAGAGGCGACCAAGCTCTATGAACAGGCCGCTGCCTGCGACCCGCTGGACGCGATGGAGCGGCTCGATGTGGAGATGGCGAAGGCCGAACTGGAAGACTGAGGCCGGAGGCCAGCCCTCACCCCAGCCCTCTCCCTGAGGGAGAGGGAGCAAGGCAGAAAACTCTCAGCCTCTGAGCCGAGCGCACGCTCTCCGCGCCGCATCACGCCGGCAATGTCACCTCGATCATCAGGCCAGGCGCGGCATTGCTGATGTGCAGTTCGCCGCCATGGGCGCGGGCGACCAGCCGGCACAGGTGCAAGCCGAGCCCGACGCCGCCGGTCGAGCGCTGGCGCGCTTCATCAGGGCGATAGAAAGCCTGCGCCAGGTGCGGCAAGTGTTCCTCGGCGACGCCGGGGCCGAAATCGCGCACGCGCAAGCGAACCTGATGCGAGTCGCGCTGCGTTGTCACGACGATCGGCGGGCCACCCACGGCGTTGTGGCGCAGCGCGTTGTCGATCAGGTTGCGCAGCAGCAGGCGCAGCCGGGCGCGGTCGAGCGGCAGCATCGGCACATCGGCGAACTGCGTCTGGATCGCCTCGCCGGGGAAGTTCTGCGCCAGCACCTCGGCGATGAGGTCATTCAACGCCGTCGGCTCGCGCTGCAGCACCGAATGGCCGCTCGCCAGGCGCTCGCTCTCGAGCAGATCCGTGATCAGCTCGCCCATCAGCGCCAGGTCGCGTTGCAGCGCCTCGCGTGGCTCGCGACTGGCCGGCGTGTCCTCCACCAACTCGGCATTCAAGCGGGCACGTGTCAGCGGCGAGCGCAGTTCGTGGCTGATGGCGAGCAACAGCGCGCGTTTCGCGTCGAGCCGGTCGCTCAGGCTTGCCGCCATCGCGTTCACCTGCGCCGCCAGGTCGCCGAGTTCGTCGCGCCGCTTGATCGGAATCGGTGCACTGAATTCGCCCGCGCCGAAGCGCTGCGCACCTTCGCCGATCGCCCGCAGCGGGCGCAGCAGGTGGTGCACGTAGCCGTAGGCCAGCGCGGTGAGCAACAGCAATACGCCCAGCGTGACCCAGCCGATCGCACTCGGCTGCCGCGACCAGCCTGCGTCCCCAAGGCCGAACGTGATGCGGTGGCCGTCGGCGGTGGTGCGCGTCAGCAGCCACCATCCCGCGCCTTGCACGCTGGGCCGATCGCCGTCGTCGCCGTGGTCGCCGTGGTCATGCTGGTGCCAGCGGCGCATGTTCGGGTGCGAATCCCGCGGATGCGAATCCCACCGCACCGCCGGCCCGTCGATGCGGATTGACAGCGGCAGCGCTCGCACCAGCGACTGGGCCCGCGCCACGTCGGGCGGCGTGCCGAGGTCGGCAGCGAGCCGGTCGACATAGTCGGCCACGAGCGGGCGCACCACGTCGCGCCAGCCGCCGGACAGCGCACGCTGCATGCCGCCGAGGAACGCTGCCGACATTGCCAACGCCAGCAGAACAAACAGCAGCATCAGGCGCAGCCCCAACGAATGGCGCAATCGCCGATGCCACGCGGCGCGAGGCCGGTGCCCGCTCACGCCGTTGCCCTGCGGTGGCGTTGCAAACGCGGCACGCGCGTCATGGCCGCGCTCCGGCGAACGCGTAGCCCGCGTTGCGCAGCGTCCTGATGCACGCCAGCGGTTCGAGTTTCTTGCGCAGCCGGCTCACCAGGATGTCGACGGCGCGCGTGTACAGCTCGGCGTCGTGGCCGCGCAGGCGGTTCAGGATTTCATCGCGGCTGAAGACTTTTTGCGGTTCGCGCGCAAGCAGCACGAGCAACTCGAACTCGGTGCCCGTCAACTCCACCCAGTCGCCCAGCCGCCGCACCTGGCGGCGCTCCAGGTCGATCTCCAGGCCATCGAATACCAGGCGCTGCGGCACGGCGGCCGCCTGCGCCGCACGCCGCGGCCGGCGCAGCACCGTTTGCAAGCGCGCCGCCAGTTCGCGCGGCTCGAACGGCTTGGGCAGGTAGTCGTCGGCGCCGAGTTCCAGGCCGACCACGCGGTCCATCACGTCGCCGCGGGCGGTGAGCATCACGATGGGGATATCGCTGTCCTTGCGGATCGTGCGGCACAGCGCGAAACCGTCCATTTCGGGCAGCATCACGTCGAGGATCGCCGCGTCGAAGGTTTCGGCGCGCAGCCGCACCAGGCCGTCGCTCGGGCGCAGCGCGTGGGCGAGTTCGAAGTCGAAACGCCGCAGGTAGGTCGCCAGCGGCGCGCCGAGGTGCTCGTCGTCGTCGATCAGCAAGATGCGCTGCATGGGTGCGATGCTCCCACGGCCGGCGCCGCGAAGCAACGGCCCGCCGCGACGGGCTTGCGACGAGGTTGCGGCGGGCCGGCGAAGTCGCGCGCGAGCTTACCCGCGCCACCAGCCGTGGCCGTGGCGCTTGTCGAGGTAGTCGCGCACCTTCTGCTGCTGTTCGGGCTTGAGCGTGTCGTAAAAGCCCGCCAGCGCGGCGATCACTTCGGGACTCTTACCGCGGATCGCTCCGGTCTTTTCCTCGATCAAGGCCTGCGCACGCGCCGCGTCGAACCTGTCGCCCTTGATCAGCGCACTGATTTCGGCACGCGGGTTCGTGGTGCTGCCCACGATGGCGGCGCGCTGCTCGCGCAGCTTGTCGAACAGCGCACCGAGGCGCACCTTTTGCGCGTCGTCGAGCTGCAGCTCCTTGCCGGCGCGGTCGATCACGCGCTCACGCCACTTCGCGGCGTCTTCGGCGCTCGCGTGCCAGCTTTCGCCACCGTGGTGGCGTTGTCCGCAGGCGGACAAGCCGCCGAACAACACACTCGCGCCAAACAAACCGATCAGGGATTTTTTCAGCCAGGGTTTCATCGTCAGGGTCCTTTCGGGGTTGATGAGCTGTGTGAATCACACGGCCACCATCGTGCCCGGCAAGGCCCGGCGTGTCCTTTCGCCGCGGTTGCGGCGTGTATCGTTTCGTTTCAGCGCGCCGGCCGACCCCTACAAAGAGCGCGGGAAATGCAGGCGACTCAATCGCGCTCCACCCGGTAGTGGTAGCCGGCGGCAAACGGCCCCGGCAGCACGGTTTCCGTACCGTCGCGCCAGCGCACGCGAATCTCTTCAACGTGGTCCGTTTGGCCGAGCCCGAAGTGCGCGACCGGCGCGTCGAAGCTCATGTAGCCGCCGCTCGCCTTGATCTCGCGCATTTGCTGGCCTGTCCCACCGGCCATGCGGATGAAAACTTTCGCGCCGATGCCGGAGCGGTTTCCTTTGCCGTCGTTCAGGCTGACGGCCAGGCTGCGTCTGTCTTGCGTGCCGCGGTTCTCGAAGATGCGCACCGGCCCGACCGCGCCGTTCGCGATGATGTCCAGATCGCCATCGTTGTCGTAGTCAATGAGCGTGAATGAATAGATTCCGAAGTCGTCGACCAAGCCCTGGCTGAACTGGCGCTGCTCGAAGCGCTTGCCGTCGATGTTGCGCATGAACACGTTGAAGCCGTAGCCGTTGCCGCGCACCGCGCCATCGGCGTTGAAGATGTCCTGATAGCCGTCGTTGTCGAGGTCAGCGAACTTGGCGTTCCAGGTCCAGCCACCGGGGTGCACGAAGGCGCCGGGGTGGTCGCGATTCACGTCGACCCAAGCCTGGCCGTCGAAGCGGTACACGAAGTTGCCGTCGGCTTGCGCCAGCGCGCCGGCGCTGTCGCGCTGGGTGACCAGGCGGCCGCGCGCGCCGAGCACTTCGCACACTTCACGGATCAGCGTGTCGCTGCCGAAACGCGTGGTGCACTCGCTCGGGTCGGAGTGGTGCGTGATCAGGTGCCACATCGCGACGAGCAGGCAGCCGTTGACCTGATGCGCATCGCCCAGCGCCTTGCAACGCTCGACGTCGACGGTCTTGACGTTGCGCGTCTCGGCGAGGAAGTTGCTCTCGCGCACGCGCCGGCACTGGTCACGCGTGCTCGCGTCCTGGATCGAATCGCAGGTTGCCACGGTCCACTTCGCTTGTGAATAGACGGTGGGCGCGACGCCGTCTATCGACGCCTTGCCGGTGTCCTTCGCGGTCGACGTGGTGCCGAAGCTCAGGAAGTCGAGCTTCAGGTCGTTGTCGATGTCGGCGCTGTCCGCGCTCATCGAGAAGAACGGCGTGCGTGCAAGCATGTTGGATGCGTCCAACGCCTTGAAGCCGTTGGCGGTGCCGAGCATCAGCTTGTCCGG
>JANOLA010000304.1:0-10894 GCA_031419535.1 Burkholderiales bacterium
TAGCGGTACGGGTTGTGCACCGGGCCCGCCGCCGACGTGTGGCTGCCGCCCGAGAGACAGAAGTATTCGCAGTGCGCCTTGCCGGCAATGGTGCCACCGGCGTCCAGAATGCGCGTCACGAGGGTGGCGTCGATGTCGGGCACGTAGCCTTCGAGGGACGAGGCGCCATTCATCATCGGCACGCCCGCCAGGCAGACGTTGTCTTTGAGCACGACGCGCTTGCCGCTCAGCGGCCCGTGCGCGGCGCCGCGCACATCCCATTTCACGGCCCACGCCATGTTGGGGTTTTGATCGGCGCTGGGCCTGTAGCCCGGCGTGCGCGGGTAGCGTACCGGCGGCAGGTTGTCGGGCAGTTGCGTGAGCCGGTCGTAGGACTGGAAGGTGCCTTCCATGACGTCGAGGTATTCGGCGACTTCGCGGTTCGACATGCTCATGTGCAGCGATGCGACGATTTCCTGCAACTGCTCGACGGTGGGTCGTTTGACGGTGGACATGGTGCCCCCTGGTGATGCGGCGGATGCGGGGCGCTGCGACCGCCCCGGCGATGAGTGGTGTGGTGCGACCGGCGTCGCGCTGCGCGCGGGAACGGCGGCGTGGCTGTCGGGCGGCGCGTGCTTCGGTGTCGGTGCGGTGCTGCCATGCGCCGCGCGCGATGGCGTGGGAGGTGCGGGTGGCGGGGTTGGCGCGGGTGGCGTGTACGCCTGCGAAGATGCGGTCGCCGCGGATGCGCTCGTGTGACCACCGCGTCCACGCGTCGGCCCCATGCCCAGCATGTCGGCAAAGTCGCCGCCGAGCAGCCCGTCGACACGTGCCTCGCGCACGATGCGGCCGCGCTCGAGAACGACCACGCGCTCGGCGACGTCGAGCACGAGATCGAGGTTTTGCTCGACGATCAGCATCGCCAAGCCATGCTCGCTGCGCAGCTTCGCGAGCGTCGCGCCGATCTCCTGCACGATGGAAGGCTGGATGCCCTCACTCGGCTCATCCAGCAGCAGCAGCCATGGGTCGGGAACGAGCGCGCGCGCGAGGGCGAGGATCTGTTGCTCGCCACCCGAGAGCGCGCCGCCGCGGCGGTCGAGCAATGCTTCCAGCCGTGGGAAGGTGTCGACGACGCGCTGCACCGCCTGCGCTTCGGTCTCGCCCGAATCGCCGCGCCACGCCAGGCGCAGGTTCTCGAGCGCGCTCAAGGCCGGCAGGATGCCGCGGCCCTGCGGCACGTAGCCGATGCCCATGCGTGCGCGGCCGTGAGCGGGCAGGCGTGTCACGTCCACACCGTCCATGCTGATGCGCCCGCCGCTGGCGGGCAGCAAGCCGGTCAAGGCCTTGAGCAGCGTCGTCTTGCCCATGCCGTTGTGGCCGACGATGCCGATCGCCTCGCCCTCCAGCACTTGCAGCGACACGCCGTGCAGCACGGGCACATGGCCGTACCCAGCGCGAAGTTCGGAGACTTCGAGCACGACGTCGCGGCGCGGCGCTTCAGTGGCGGGCGCGTCGGGCGCGTCGGGTGTGCCGTTCATGGCGAGCGTGGCGGCAGCGGCGTGTTTCACTTGGCTCGGTTCCCCACATAAACCTCGCGCACGCGCGGATCGCGCAGCACCGCGTCGACATGGCCTTCCATCAGGATGGCACCCTGGTGCAGCACGGTCACGCTGCCGCCGAGCTTCTTCACGAAATGCATGTCGTGGTCGACCACGATCACGGTGGACGATTCATTGATGCGGTGGATCAGCGCGACGAGCTTTTCAGACTCCGCCCCGGTGATGCCGGCCGCAGGCTCGTCCAGCAACACGAGCCACGGCTTTTGCACCAGCACCAGCGCCAATTCGACGATCTGGCGCTGGCCATGCGCGAGTTCGCCGACCTGACGGCGGCTGATCGCGCCCAGCGCCATCTCCTGGATCACGCGGTCGGTTTCTTCCCCCGCGCGCGCGCGCCCATGAATGCGGCGCGCCGCGAGCCAGATGTTCTCCCACACGGTCAGGGCGTTCATCACGGAAGGCACCTGGGTCTTGATGCCCACGCCCAGGCGCACGATTTCATGCGGCTGCCAGCCCGTCACGTCTTGCCCGCGAATGAACACGCGGCCGTGCGAATGGTTCAGCGGCAACTGGCCGGTGAGGCACTTGAACAGCGTGCTCTTGCCCGCGCCGTTCGGGCCGATCAGGCAGCGCAGTTCGCGGTCGCGCAAGCTCAGGTTGACGTTGTTCACCGCGAGCACGCCGCCGAAGCGCATGCTCAGGTCGCGCGTTTCGACGACCGCTTCAGACATGCGAGCCCCCCGTCCGCCGAGTACGGCGACCGACCCCCCGGGGTCCGCGGATCACGAATCCACCTTGCCGCCGCGCCGGCGCCGCCGCGTGACGCCCATCGCCTGCCGGCTCGCACCCGCCTGGCTGCGCCGCTCGCGCCAAGCCGCAAACGCCGGCGCGATGCCGCGCGGCACGAGCAGCACGACGAGAATCAGGATGGTGCCGAGCACGAGCGAGTTGTCGATCAGCGTCTGCGTGCCCAGCAACAGCTTCAGCATGCCGAGCGCCGCCGCGCCGAGCATCGGGCCGACGAGTGTGCCCAGGCCTCCGGCGACGACCCAGATGATGACTTCGGCCGACTGGTTCAAGCTGAACACCGTGGGCGTGACGATCTCGGCCCAGTTCGCGAACAGGCAGCCCGACAGCCCGGCCATCGCCGCGGCGATCGCGAAGATCGCCGTCTTGTACGCCGGCGCGTTGTAGCCCAGCAGTTCGGCACGCGCTTCGTTTTCGCGAATGCCGATCAGCACCCGGCCGAACGAGCTGTACAGAATCCAGCGCGACAGCAGGTAACAGCCGAGCAGGCAGAACGCGACGAAGTAGTAGTACGGCGTGCCGAAGATCGTGAGGCTGGCGTCGCCGGGAACGTTGAGGATCGGGAACGCCGGAATGCCGTTGAAGCCACCCAGGCGCGCGGCTCCGATTCGGTACGCGTCACCCGCCGTCTGGTTCATGAACTTGAACATGATCAGCGAGACGACGAGCGTGATCACGCCCATGTAAACGTCGCTGATGCGGCCGTAGAACATCATCGCGCCGATGACGGCCGCCACCAGCGCCGGCAAGATCATCGCGAGCAGAAACGCGGCCGTGCTCTCGCCCGCGTTCATCGACGTGATCGCATAGGTGTACGCGCCCAGGCCGAAATACGCCGCGTGGCCGAAGCTCAGGATGCCGGCGTAGCCCCACATCAGCCCCAGCGACAGCGCGAACAGCGCGTAGATGCACAGCAGCGTCGGTGTGCCGGTTTCGGTGACCAGCGGCAACAGCGCCAGCACGAGCGCGAACGCGATGAACCAGCCCCAGCGCATCCGGCCGGCGGCGCCGAACTTGTCGGTCATGGCGAGTTCTTCGCGCCGAGCGGGGCGCAGCAGCCCCTTCGGAACGGCCGGGCGGGAGCGCTCATGCCGAGTTCCGGAAGAACCGCCCGGTGATGCCCTGCGGCATCAGGCGCAGCAGCACGATCGCCAGCGCGAGCATCGCGATCTCGCCCATCATCGGTGTCGAGCCGAATGAGACGAGCTGATTGATCGCACCGAAAATCACCGAGCTCGACAGCGTGCCGGCAATCACCGACGCACCGCCGGTGATCACGGTGATGAAAGCCTTCGCGATGTAAGCGCCGCCGGAGGACGGCAGCAAGCCAGTCAACGGCGCGAGCACGCCGCCGGCCAGGCCCGAGAGCGCCGCGCCCGCGGTGAACGTCCACATGTAGACGCGGCTCGGGTTGTAGCCGAGCGTCGATGCCACATCCGCGCTTTGCATCGCGCCGCGCGCGACCAGGCCGACGCGGGTGTAGCGAAACAGCAGCCACATGCCGAGCAGCATCAGCACCGTGACGAGGATGATGAACAGGTTGTAGCCGCCCATCTGATAGTCACCGAGCGCATAACCGGGGATCGGCGCCGGCACGCTGACCGCAGTGTTGCCGAAGATGAGTGTCACCAGCCCGATCATCAGCAGCGCCAGGCCCCAGGTGGCGAGCATGGTGTCGACCATGCGGCCGTACAAATGCCGCACGACGACGCGCTCGACGATCAGCCCGAACAGCCCCACGACCAAGGGCGAGAGCACGATCATCGAGAAGTAGATGTTGATGCCCGCCTTGGCGCAGGCGATCGTCGTGTAGCCGCCGATCATCACGAACTCGCCGTGCGCGAGGTTGATGACACGCGTCATCCCGAACACGACCGCCAGCCCCGCGCTGGTGAGCGCGAGGAAGGCGATCATGTAAAGAATCTCGAGTGCGACGACGCCTGCGTAGTCCATGAGCCGCGGGCCGGGTGCCGAGAACGCCAGAGCGTCAAATCTTTACTTCGAATTGCTTGTTCTCGTTCGGGTTCTTCTGCAAGTCGCAGAACTGCAGCGTGTCCGACGGCGGGCGTGCCTTGAACTCCTGCTTGATCGTCAGCTTCTGACCCTTCACTTCCATCACCTTGATGTCGAGTGTGGCGTGGTGCGTCTTCGGCTCGAGCGTGATCTTGCCGCCCGGGCCCTGGATGCTGATCCCAGACTCGATCGCCGCGAGCATCTTCTCGCGGTCCAGCGAGCCGGCCTTCTTCACGCACGCGGCCCAGAGCATGATTCCCTGGTACTGCGAGACGGCGATCTCGTGCACGACCTTGGTGTCGCCGAAACGCTTGGCCCACTTGGCGAGGAACTCCTTGTTCGCCGGCTCGGCAGATTCCTGGCTGTAGTTGCCGGCGATCAGGATGCCGTCGCCTTCGGCGGGCGACAGTGCCAGGTGCTCGTTGCCGACGCCGAAGGTGGTGGAGCACAGCGGAATCTTCTTGTTCATGCCCGACGCCGCCCACTGGCGGAAGAACGACATGTGCGCGCCGCCCACGAGTGCGGCGACGACGAAGGCCGGCTTTTCCTGCTGGATCTTCGCGATCGTCGAGCCGAAGTCGGCCACGTCGAGCGGGAAGAAGTCGGTCTTCAGCGTCTTCCCCTTGCCCTGGGCAATGTAGTGCGCCACCCACTTCGCGGTGATCTGGCCGTAGTTGTAGTCGGCAGCCAGGACGTAGGCGGTCTTGCCCCACTGCTTCAGCGCAATTTCGATGATCGGCTCGACCGCCTGCGCGGGCGTGGTTCCGGTGCACACGACGTTGCGGTCGCACACGCCGCCTTCGTACAGCACGTTGTAGAAGTACAGCGTGTTGGCGCGCTTGAAGGTCTGGCGGATCGCCTCGCGCGAAGCGCTGGTGATGCCGCCGTGCACTACGTCGACCTTGTCGTCGCGCGAGAGTTGTTGTGCGAACTTGGTGTACAGCGCAATGTCGGACTGCGAGTCGTATTGCTTGACCTCGATCTTGCGCCCGAGCAGGCCGCCCGCGGCGTTGATCTCTTCGGCGGCGAGTTGCGTGGCCATCACCATCGGCTTGCCGTAGGCGTCGAGGTTGCCCGAGTTGTCGAGCACCGAGCCCAGTTTGATGGGCGCGCCTTGCGCCAGCACCAGTTCGAACGGAATCGAGGAGCCCAAGGCCAGGCCGGCTGCGGAGCCGGTGGTCTTCAGGAAGCGGCGGCGGGAAGTGGTCATTCGTGTGTTTCCTTCAATAGTGGGTTTTGGAACGGGGTGGAACGCGATGTCTTTCCAAACGTGTCATCCCGGCGCACGCCGGGATCCAGCGGGGTGAAGTCGGAGGCGTGCCCGGAGTGGATACCGGCTTGCGCCGGTATGACGAACGTGTTTTGCGGGCACGCATCACTTTGGCGGCTCGTTGGGCTTCGCCTTTGCTGGGGAAATATTCACCGCGGACGAAAAGTCCACGCCGATCTGGTCGCCGATGCTCTTCAGCGCGGGCAACTGCAGTGCCATGCCCATGATGCTGTCCATGACTTGGGTGACGGGCGGCTTGTTGCCGCTGCCGTCGGCCGCGCCGCCGATTGTGCCGCCCGCGCCTGGCGTGCTCGAGCCGAAACCGCTGACCTGGTGGATGCGGATGCTGTCGATCTTCTCCACCGGCTTCATCATCTGCTGCAGGATTTCGGGGATGCGGTCGAGGCGGTATTTTTCGAGCTTCATGCTCATCAGCGATTCGCTCAGCGAGTTCTCGGAGGCGATGAGGGCGCGCGAACCTTCGCTTTCGGCCAGCATGCGCAGGCGCTCGGCGTCGGCCTTGGTGCGCGTGGCTTCGCTCTCGGCGCGGGCGCGGCGCAGCAGCACATTGGCTTCGGTCGCGGCGTTCGCTTCGGCCACTTCACCGGCCTCGGTGACGCGCTTCAGTGCGATCTCGCGCGAGCGGTCGGCCACCGCGCGCTCGCGCTCGGTCTGCACCTGTTCCTGCGCGAGGATCACTTCGCTGCGCGCAAGCTCGGCTTTGGCCTGCGCGTGCGCTTCCTCGGCGTGTTTGCCGGCGAGCTGGATGGAACTTTCGACTTTGCGGATCTCGGAATTGAGCTGGGCTTCGATTTCGAGCTTGCGCAGCTCGCGGCTCTTTTGAATTTCGCGCAGCTGCGTTTGCTGCTCGCGCCCAATGCGGGCGTCCTCCGAATCCACCATGGCCTGCTCGCGGGCGCGCGCGGTTTCGGCGTCGCTCGCCGCCTTGATTTTTTCGATCTCGGTGCGCTGGCTGATCTGCGCCTGCTCTTCCTGCTGGCCGATGATGAGGCGCTGCTTGGTCGCATCCAACTGCGTCTGGCGCACCGAGATGTCGGCGTCGGCTTCGACCTCGGCGCGCTTCTTCTTGTTCACCGCGATGATCTCGGCCAGGCGGCGCATCCCGACCGCGTTGAACGCGTTGTTTTCGTCGAGCGACGCGAACGCGGCCTGGTCCAGCCGGGTCAGCGACACCGAATCGAGCAGGATGCCGTTTTGCGCGAGGTTGTCGCGCAGCAGGCCCGACACCTTGGCGACGAACTCGGATCGCTTCTCGTGCAGCGTGTCCATTTTCTCGGCCGCGGCGACGGCTTGCACCGCGTCGATGAAGCGGCCTTCCATCATGTTGCGGATGCCATCGGGCGTGAACGCCTTCGAGCCCAGCGCCTGCGCCGCGGTGGCCACGCCTTCGACGGTGGGCTGCACGCGCACGTAGAACTCGAGCTCGGCGTCGACGCGCATGCGGTCTTCCGTGATCAGCGACTTTTCGCCCGCGCGCTTTACCTCCACGCGGATCGTGCGCATGTTGATCTCGTCGATCTTGTGCAGGAACGGCAGCGCGAGCACGCCGCCCGAGATGATGGTGCGCTGGCCGCCGAAACCGGTGCGGATGATGGCCACATCGCGCGTCGATTTGCGGTAGAAGCGGCTCAGGAAAATCACCACCACCGCGATCACGACGATCGCGACGATGATGCCGAACAACCAGGCGAGGACGAGCATTGCTGTTCCTGTTCAGGGTGCGGTGATGAAGGTTCGGGGCGGGTCGCTTCGCGGTATCAGATCGCGAACCTCAGCCGTGAAGCGAGTTTTCCTGGCCGGAGTTTGGCACCTTCACGGTGCCTTGTGCATCAGGGTTGTGCCCATGTCCGTCGGCTGATTTGCTGCCTCGCCGGGCGTCAAGCGCCCATCAGCAGACCCAAGGCCTCGCGCAGCACGCGGCGCACGTGCAACACGCCTTCGCCCGAGGGCAGCCACGCCAGGCTCGGCAACTGGGCACGGGTGGCCAGGCCCATCGGCGCCGCCTCGATCGTGACGCCTTCCGTGGCCGCGCGCTGGAAGTCGCGCAGTGCGCGCGGCATGTGCCAGTCGTGCGTCACCAGCACGATGTGGGTGATGCCGGCGCGGCGCAGCAGCGCGATGCTGTGCATGGCGTTCTCGCGGGTGTCGCGAGATTCGCCTTCGGCCCAGCGCAAAGGCGAGTTGAATTCGTCTTTGGCGATGCGTTCGGCCACCTGCGCTTCACTTTGCGAGCGCGCCGCGCCCCAACCCACGCCGCCGCTGAAACCCAGCGGCAATCCCGTGGCGCGTGCCAGCCATGCGCCGTAGCGCAAGCGCTCGATCGACGCGGCGCTCAAATTGCTCACCCCGTATTCCGGCGCCAGCGGCTCGGCGCCGCTGCCCAGAACGACGATCGCCGTGGTCTTGTTTTTCGCCGCCTGGGCGCGCAGCGCAGCGATGCGCTCGGTGCTCATCGCCGTCGGTGGGTTGAGCAGCCCGCGCGACAGCCAGTGCCCGCTCGCAGCGCAATGGCTGAGCCACAGCAAGACCACACTTACGCCGAGCAGCGTCGCGCCCAGCAGGCGCTGGCGCGCGGTGCGCCAAGCGCCCCAGAGGGCCAGCAACAGCAGTGGCACCGGCGGCAGCGCCAATGCAGCGAACAATGGTTTCCAAGATTCGATGCCGAGCATGACGAAGAAGCTGTTCAATGGGGAGGGTCTCGATTAGCGTCAGCGGGGTCTTGCCAAGTGAGGGCGGGGCGCGCCGATTGTGCACTCCGGGTCGGCCCGGATCGGCAGAGCCCAGGGTCTCGGGCATGATGCGATCGATGACGACCGGGGGACGAACCATGGCGACGCACGCCCAAAGACTGCGCACGAAGCTGATCCGCAATTTCGAGACCAGCGAAAAAACGCTCGAGCGGCGCGACCCGTTGTACGAGACGCTTTGCTCCCGGCTCGCGCGCGGCACGGCGGCGTCCAAGCTGGGCGCCAGCATCGACATCGTGCCGCCGGGAAAACGCGCCTGCCCCTACCACTTTCACTTCGCGCAGGAAGAGATGTTCATCGTGCTGGAGGGCCGCGCAACGCTGCGTGTCGCCGATGAATTGCTGCCGCTCGTCGTCGGCGACGTCGTCTTCATTCCGCCGGGGCCGGACTACCCGCACCAGATCATCAACGACTCCGATGCGCCGCTGAAGTACCTGTCGATCAGCACCAAGGAAAGCCCGGAGATCGTGGAGTACCCCGACTCCGGCAAATACTTGGCCAGCGCCACGCGCGACGGCGACCCGTACGGCTTTGCACGAATGCACCGCGACACCGACGATCTGGACTACTGGGACGGCGAGCCTTGAGACCGCCCTTCCTCAAGCCCGCACCAGCGTGATCGCCTGCTCCGGGCAGGCCTTGACGCACAGGCCGCAGGCTTCGCAGGCGCTCGGATTGACGAGCAGCGCCTGTTGCCAACGGTGCGCGAAGCCTTTGAGCTTGCCGCGCAAGCCCAACCCCGCCCGCTGCTCGGCGGGCAGGGTGCCCACGGCGTAAACGCCGACTGGGCACACGCGCACGCACTCGCCCTTGCCCTCGCAGCGGCTGCGGTCAATCAACGGGACGAACGCTCCCGCGGCAGCTTTGCAATCGCCTGGCGTGGTCAAGAATCAGGTCCCCGAGATGTAGCGCTGGAAGAACAGCGTGATGCCAAACCCGAGCAGCGCAAGACCGGCCAAAACGAGCGAGCCGGTGCCGGCGATCAGCATCGCATCGAGCAGCGAAATGCCCGCGATCAGGCTCACCACCGCGCGCGGAATGTCGCCCTTGGCGCGGCGCCGCAGCAGCCACAGCGCCACGCCCATCCAGACGCAAAACAGCAGCACGAACACGATCACGACGGTGTGCTGCGTCACCAGCCACGCGCCATATGCGACGGGTAGCGCCAGAAACAGCAGCGGCCAGAGGTTTTCCACGTGCCCCAAGTTCTCCTGCTTGGCAACATAAGTCAGGCCGATCAGGTAGCACAGCATCAAGGCCGCGGCGACCCAGAGCGCCGGGCCCGGCGAGGTGCTGACGCACAGCCCCGCGCCGACGAGCACGAGCACGCGGCACAGCCCCATCACGACCGGACTGAACAGGTTCTTCTTGTGGTTCCAGTCGTAGAACGTGATCGTCGCGCCGAGCAGCAGGCCCGCGAGTGCCGGCGCGGCGCCCGCGAGTGGCGCAAAGGCGAAACCCACCCATCCGAGCAACCCAACCGCCGCGGCCATCATGCCGAAGCCCCAGCGAAACACCTGCTGGGCGCTGACCTCGCCGCGCGGAATCGGCCGCTCGGGCCGGGTGGTGGCGTCGAACTTCGCGTCGAACGCGTCGTTCAGGAACATGCCGCCCACGTAGAACAGCGAGAACGCGAGCAGCATCACCGCCAGCTTGGCGCCAAACTGCACCACGCCCGCGCCGGCGAGCACGGCGCCGGCCAGCGTATTCGTCCACACCGTGGGCAAGTTCGAGACGCGCCCGAGCTGGAGCGCGGTCCGCAATTTCATCGCCGACCCTTCTTCACGTGCGGCTCATCGCGGCCCGCTCATTGCAAGAGACGGGCCTTGACCCAGTTCAGCTCGCGCGCGATCGACGCGCTCAAGTCGGCGCTGCGGTATTCGGGCGGCAGCACGTCCCAGGTGTAGGTTTCCACTTCGAGGTGCTGGCTGATCGGCTCGGCACGGTGCAGCGCGAGAATTTCCGCGAGGAACGCTTGCGTCGTGTCGAAGTGCTGCATGCGCTCCAGCACGACCGGCACGTGAAAGTGCACGCGCCACTCGGCGCCGAGGGCCGAGGCCGAGGCTTCCAGCGCCTGCGGCAAGTCGATGAAGCGGCGCAATTCGCCGGCGCTGCGCTGGACCACCTGGTGCAGGTACACCGGCTCGGCAAATGCGGCAAGGTGATTCAGGCTTTCACGATCGAGCGACGCGACTCGCAACGCCGAACTCAATTGCAGCTTGGAAATCGCGATCCCCGCGCCGCGCAACGCAGCGATGCTCTGCGCTGCGTCTTCATACTCCACCGCCGCGTGGCAGACGTCGTAGCACACGCCGATGTGGCGGTGCAGCGCGTCTTGCGCGGCCGTGCGCGTCAGGCCCGTCAAGCCCGCCAGGCGCGCCACCGCGGCGCGGCCGAACAAGTGCTGGTTGAAGTAGCTCACCGCGTCGGAAATCGTTTCGAGATAACACTCGGGCTCGGGCTCGAGCGCAAGCGAAATCACCTGCCCCGTGCGCTGG
>JANOLA010000305.1:0-8112 GCA_031419535.1 Burkholderiales bacterium
GACCACCTCGACGAAGAAACCGTGCTGCAGCTCGCGCGCCAGCCCTCGGGCAGCCCGCGCTTCATGGTGCCGATGGGTCTGAAGGCCTGGTTCAACGGCATCGGCATCACGCGCGTCGACGAGGCCCAGTGGTGGCAGGGCTTCGAGGAAGGGCTGCTGAACATCAGCTTCGTTCCGGTGCAGCATTGGAGCCGGCGCACGTTCACCGACACCAACGCCACGCTGTGGGGAGGCTGGGTCGTGCGGGGCGAAGGCCTGCGCATCATCCACACCGGCGACACCGGTTACTCGAAGGATTTTCGCGACATCGGCGAACGCTTCGGCGGTTTCGACATGGCCTTCATCCCGATCGGCGCGTATGCGCCGCGCCGGTTCATGCAGGTGATGCACGTCGACGTGCCTGAAGCCGTGCAGGTGCGCGCCGACCTGCGCGCCGAGCGCGCGATCGGCATCCACTGGGGCACGTTCGAGGACCTGACCGACGAGCCGCCCGATGAGCCGCCGCGGTTGCTGGCGCGGCAACGTGCGCAGCACGGGCTGCGCACCGATCAATTCGACGTGATGAAGATCGGCGAAACGCGCGCGTTGCGTTGATCGGCCGGCCGGGGTGCCGGCCCTGCTACTCGGCCGAGAAATGCCAAACGGTCTGAATCAAGCCGTCGCGCACCTCGTACACGGCGGCCACTTCAAACGCCTGCTCGCGCACGCCCCAGATCAGCTCGTGGTCGATGACTTTGTTGCCCAGCACGGTGCGGTTCACGATGTCGGCGCGCAGGCCGGCCAAGTTGAAGCGCTGCTCGGCGCAAAAGCGCGCGAGCTCGGTCTTGCCGGAAATCGCGGGCTGCGCCGCCGGCGGGCGGAAGATCACGACCGATTCGCTGTACGTGGCGAGAAAGCGGTTCAGGTCGCGCGCGTTGTAGGCCTCGAGTTGGGCTTGCACGATATCCACAGGTTCGGCTGCGATAGCGGTTCTCCTCGGCGCCTCTTTTTACAAACTGTGAAGGTTACCCGATTGATTTGTCATCCGGCCGCGCGTGACGGCGGCGCCGCGCCGGGCTACCATAGGCTCGGATCGAAGGAGCTTGCGATGACTGCCCAGCGTGCCAAGGCGAAAATTCTTCCGGACCCTGCCGATGACGACACGGCGCCGGCCGATCTCAGCGTGCCCGACGCCGGCTCGTTGGTTCAGCACCCCGATGGCTGGTACTGGCTCGCGGACCACGGTGGCCAGGAGTTCGGCCCCTTCGACTCGGCCGCGGACGCGCTGGCCGACATGAACGCCGCCGCCGAGGAAAACCTGGAGCCGGGCGAAACGCTGGAAGAGGCGGAAGACGAACTGGGAGTGGCGGGTTGGGTCGACCCCGACACCGGCGAACTCGCCGAAGAATCGCACGCGCGCATCGAAGACCACTGAACCCTCTCGGAGCCCGCGCGCCAAAGGGTCAGCGCAAGACCTTCAACAGCCAGGCGTTGAGCGCCTCGATCTCCTCCATGCACACCGAGTGCTCCATCGGGTACTCGTGCCAGTCCACTGCATAGCCGAGTTGGGTGAGGGCGTCGCGCGATCCGGCCGCGCGGTCCAGCGCGATCATCGGGTCGCGCCGGCCGTGCGCCATGAAGATCGGCACCAGCGCGTTCGCGTCGTGGCGCTCGGCGGCCGTGCTCGCCGCCAGCGGCAGGTAGCCCGACATGCACACCAGCCCGCCCAGGCGCCGCGGGTAACGCAGGCCGGTCAGCAGCGTCATCGCGCAGCCTTGCGAAAAACCGCCGAGCACGATGCGGTGCGCGGGCACGCCGCGTGCACATTCGCGCTCGATCAGCGCGTTGACCTCGCGCATCGATTCGCGCAGGCCCGCTTCGTCTTCCAGCCGCTCGATCTGCGTGCCCAGAATGTCGTACCAGGCGCGCATCTTGTAGCCGTTGTTGATCGTCACCGGGCGTACCGGCGCGCGCGGCAGCACGTAGCGCACCCGGCCGATCGCCGAGAGGTCGAGCTGGTCGCCAAAGCTCAGGAAGTCGGTGCCGTCGGCGCCCAGGCCGTGCAGGATGATGACGCTGGCGACAGCCTCGCCAGCGGGGTGGAGTTCGATCGTTTCAAGTGCCATGACGGATGCGGGGGTGAAATTGGATTGCGCATGCTACGCGAGTCGCGCCTGCTTCACGCCCAGCAGAACGCCTGCCCCACGCCTGCCGAACGCCTGCCGAGCGCCTGCCGAGCGCCTGCCATCGGAGCGCTCAGCCTCTCAGGAGGCGTCCAGGTCATGGCCGCGGCACGCGAACCACAGCGTCACGTCGTAGGCGAGCTTGAGCACGCCGGCGGCGATGAGAGGCGCGGCCAGAAAGCCGGTGGCGAACAGCGCGCCGCCGAGGCCCGGGCTGATGGCAGCGGCCAGGCTGCGCGGCACGGCGGTCAGGCTCGCCGCGGCGGCACGCTCGGCGGGAGTGACGACGCTCATCACGAACGCGCTGCGCGTGGGCACGTCCATCTGCGACAGAGCGCTGCGCACCAGCAGCAGTCCGATCGCGAGCGACAGGTCGGATGCGAGCGCCGCGAGGATGAGGCAGATGTTGGCCGGAATGTGCGTGAACACCATCGTGTTCAGCAAGCCGATGCGCTTGGCCACCCACGGCGCGGCCCACATCGACGCGGCGGCGAGCAGGCCGGTGGCGAAGAACAACTGGCCGGTCACCGCGCTCGACATCTCGAAGCGCTGCATCAGCCACAGCGCCATCAGGCTGTTCACGACCAGCCCGCCGGCGAACGAGTCCACCGAAAACAGCGCGGCGAGCTTGATCACGACGGCGCGCGATTCGCGCAGCGGCGCACTCGGCGTCGCCGGCGTGTTGCCGGGGCTCGATGCTTGCCGCGGCAGGCGCCGATAGAGGAAGAACAGCAGCGCGCCGACGAGCGCATAGCCGATGAACATGCAGCGCAGCGCCCACAGCTCGTCGATGCGGCCGATGTTGCCGATGGCACTGAAGGCACCAGACTGGCTCTGCGCGACAAGCCACGCCGGCACGCCCGCGGCGAGCGCGCCGAACGCCGCGCTCAACGACCCGAGCAGGCTGTAGCGCGCGAACAAGGTGGTGCGCGCATCGCCCTGGGCCGACGCCGCCAGGCGCGGATGTTCGAGCGGAAGAAACACGCTCACGTCGCCCGAGCCCGGGTTCAGCGTGCCGATGAAGGCGACGATCAGCAGCGGCCAGAAGTCCTCAAAGCTCGCAAACGCGACTCCCGTGCAGGCCATCAGCAACGCGGCGCCGAGCAACAGCTTGCGCGAACGGAAGTGGTGGCCCCAGGCGCCGACCGCGAGCGTGGCGCCGGCCGAGCCGAGCAGCGTGGCGGTCGAGAGCACGCCCACGGCCCAGGCTGGCAGGCCCAGCGCCAGCAAGTAGGCCGGCAACAGCACGGCCACATAGCCGTCAACGAAGCCGCGCAGCGCGCGCCCGGCGACGAGCAGGCGTGCGGCGGGGTCGGCGCCTCCCGGCGCGAGCAGGCCCATGGGTGCTGGGGTCGGTCGCTGAGGTCGATCGCCGGGGGTCGGTGGCTGGTGTCGGTCGCGGGTATCAGTCGCTGGGTTCAGCCGCCGCAATGGTGCGCTGCGGTCAGCGCGGCCACAGCTTCGGTTGACGCGGCGGCCATCAAGCGACGATCAACCGCCCCGGCCCACTCACCACCTGGCCGATCACAGCGGCGCGCTCGAAGCCGCCTCTTCTGAAGATCGACAGCACCTCGTCCACCTGCCCCGGTGCGCACGACACGAGCAGGCCACCGCTGGTCTGCGGGTCGGTCAGCAGCGCGCGGTCGGCTTCACCGAAGCCGGCGGGCAGCGTCACGTCGCCGCCGTAACTCGCCCAGTTGCGCCCAGACGCTCCGGTCACCATGCCCTGCGCCGCGAGTTCGCGCACGCCCGGCAGCAGCGGCACCTTGGCCCAATCGATCCGCACCGAACACTTCGCGCCGCGCGCCAGTTCCAGGCCGTGGCCGGCCAGGCCGAAGCCGGTGACGTCGGTCAAGGCGTGCACGCCTTTCAGATCGGCCAATTCGATGCCGGGCTTGTTGAGCTGCGTCGTGTTCGCGATCATTTGTTTGTAGCCGTCAGCGCTCAACTTGTCTTTCTTCAGCGCCGCCGACAGCACGCCCACGCCGAGCGGCTTGCCGAGCACGAGCATGTCGCCCGGTTTCGCGTCGGCGTTGCGCTTCACCTTGCTCGGGTGGATCAGCCCCAACACGACCAGGCCGTAAATCGGTTCGACCGAGTCGATGGTGTGGCCGCCGGCGATCGGAATGCCCGCCTCGGCGCACACGCTCTCGCCGCCCTTGATGATGCGGCCGATGGTCTCGATCGGCAGCACGTTGATCGGCATGCCCACCAGCGCGAGCGCCATGATCGGCCTGCCGCCCATGGCGTACACATCGCTGATCGCGTTGGTCGCCGCGATGCGGCCGAAGTCGAACGGGTCGTCGACGATCGGCATGAAAAAGTCGGTCGTCGCGATCAGCGCCTGCTCGTCGTTCAATTGATAAACGGCGGCGTCGTCGGCGGTCTCGATGCCCACGAGCAGCTCTTTGGGAACCGGAAAGCCGGTCGAGCTTTTCAGGATTTCGCTCAGCACGCCGGGTGCGATCTTGCAGCCGCAGCCGCCGCCGTGCGACAGCGAAGTCAGGCGCACGGCTTTGTCGTGGGGTGCGTTCATGTCGGGTTCTCCAGAGCAGTTTGAATCAGGTCGAGCAGGCGGCGTTTTTCTTCCAAGGGGTCGAACAGCGGCGCGCGTGCCACGGTTTGGCGGCGCAGCCGGTCCAGGAATTTCGCGTCGTCGCGCGCGCGCTGGATCAGAGCCGCCAGCGCCGCATCATCGCCGAGATCGAAATACCCTGCGTGGTCCGGGCCGAGCATGCCCATGTTGCCGGGGATTCGCGAGGCCAGCGCGGCCGTGCCGCTGCGCGCCGCTTCCAGGATGACATGCGCGCCGCCTTCCATCTTGCTGGTGCTGACGAGCAGGTGCGCGCGCTGAATTTGGCGCCGCGCTTGCGGGCGGGGCAAGGCGCCGAGCCAGCGGTAGTGCGGGCATTCGGCTTGCACGCGGCGCGCCGCCGCGCCGAGCTTGGCATCGAGCGAATCGCCCACCTGCTCGAAGTGGATGTCGGCGTGCTGCCGCAGCCGCCCCGCCGCGCGCATGAAAGTCGCGGGGTCTTTTTCGTCGCGCAGGTGCGCGACCTGCACGACGCGCAACACGCGCTTGGGCGGCGGGCCGGCTTTCAGGCTCGGCGCCGATTGGTAGATGACGCGGCACTTGGCGCGCAGCTCGGGCGGCAGTTCGTCGGCGCCACGATCTTGCAGCACGACCAGCTGCGTCGCTTGGCGGAGCGACCGTTGCGCGGCGGCGTCGCGGCGGATGTCGCGGTACAGGTCGGTGCCGGTGAGAACGACGATCAGGGCCCGATCCGGATGGGTGCGCGCAAAGGCGTCGATGCTCGCCGCCGAACGGCGCGCGTGCAGTGCGATCAGGCCGCGCACATCTTCGCCGTTCCACTGCATCGAGATGGCGGTGCGACAATTTGCCGCCAGCATGTGCGACCAGCGCAGCGCGGTGTGCCAGTTGCCGTTGTTGGCGGCGGCCAGCGCGGGGCTGACGATAGCAATCAGAGGGCGAATCTTGCTCGACATCGAGGCACCGAATGTGGAGTCCGCGCAGATGCGAAACGCGGGCAAGGAGCTGCTGTCGCTCGCGCTGATGGACTCGCGCAATCATACGTTGCGCTGGATCACGGCTTACGAGCGCGCGCTCGGGTCGGCGCTGGCCGTGCCGCGGCACGACGAGGTCAACCCGCCGCTGTGGGAGCTGGGCCACATCGGCTGGTTCCAGGAGTTCTGGATCGCGCGCAACGTGCAGCGCGCGCGCGGCGCGGCGTGCGACCCGACGCAAGCGCGCCTGGCGTCGGTGCTCGCGCACGCCGACCGCTGGTACAACTCGTCCACCGTGGCGCACGACACGCGTTGGTCGCTCGATCTGCCGAACCTGCAAGAGACCAAGCAGTACCTGGTGCAGACGCTGGAAACCACGCTCGACCTGCTGCACGGCACGCTAGAGGACGACGCTTCGCTCTACCTGTACCGGCTGGCGCTGTTCCACGAAGACATGCACGTCGAGGCGTTCGCCTACATGTCGCAGACGCTCGGCATCGACAGCGGGCTGCTGGCGCCGATCGCGACGCTCGCGCCGCGCGATGCGCTCGTGTTCCCGGCGACGACCTGGCCGCTCGGCAGCGCGCCCGGCGGTTTCGTGTTCGACAACGAGAAGACGCGCCACGACGTCTCCGTGCCCGAGTTCGAGATCGACTCGCAGGCGGTGAGCTGGGCGCAGTACTGCGAATTCGTCGAAGACGGCGGCTACGACGACCCGGCGTTCTGGAGCGAGCCGGGCCGCGCCTGGCTGGAAGCGACGCAGCGGCGCACGCCGCGCTACGTCGACCAGATGCGCCACGGCGTGATGCAGCACCGCTTCGGCAAGCTGATGCGCGTGCCGCCGGCGCAAGCCGCCATGCACGTGTGCTGGTTCGAAGCGCAGGCCTGGTGCGCCTGGGCCGGCCGGCGCCTGCCCACCGAAGTGGAGTGGGAAGCCGCGGCGCACCTGGGCGCGACGCGCGGTCTTCGCTGGGGCGACGTCTGGGAGTGGACCGCGACGACATTCCACCCCTACCCTGGTTTTGCAGCGGACCCCTACCGCGACTATTCCGAACCCTGGTTCGGCACGCACAAGGTGCTGCGCGGCGCATCATTCGCGACGCGCGGCCGCATGCGCAGCGCGAAGTACCGCAATTTCTACCTGCCGCAGCGCGACGACATGTTTGTCGGATTTCGCAGTTGCGCGCGCTGAGCCACACTGCTCCCTCTCCCGACCCTCACCCCAACCCTCTCCCGCAGGCGGGAGAGGGAGCCAAGCTACAACCCCGTCAGGTAGTGCGCCAAGTTCTCGATGTCGCGCTCGTTGAGCGTGTTCGCCACGCTCGTCATGTTGCCCGCGTCATTGGTGCGCTTGCGCGCCTTGAAATCGGACAACTGCTTGACGATGTATTCAAAATTTTGGCCGGCGACTCGCGGGATTTCGTTTTGCCCGGCGAAGCCGCCCATGTGGCACATCGTGCACAGCGTCTCGTCGGCCTTGAGCTTGCCGAGCTTCGCCTTTTCGGGGTCGACCTTGTGGTTCAGCGATTTGAGCTTCTGCTTCGAAAAGTAGTCGGCGAGTTCGCGCATCTCGTCGCGCGTCATGCCCGCAACCATGGCCGACATCAGCGGGTCGCTGCGCCGGCCTTCCTGGAAGTCGCGCAACTGCAAGTAGAGATAGCGCGAACTCTGCCCGGCCAGAGTCGGGTTGATCGCGATGACGGAGTTGCCCCCTGGCCCGTGACACGCCGCGCAGATTTCGGCTTTGGCGGGAGTCTGCGCGGGAGCTTGGGCGGGGGTTTGGGCTGTAGCGCTGGCTGCAAAAACCAGCGCCGCGAGAGCCCCGACAGCGCTTACCGCGCTCGCGAGTCCGCCTGACCTCACGGCAGGGCGAACACGATCACCGAGTTGCCGCGTTTCGAGTCGACCTGGGTATTGCCACCTGCCGCCACGGCAACGTACTGCTTGCCCGCCACGCTGTACGACACGGCTGGCGCGTTCACTCCGGCGCCGCACTGGTACTCCCAGAGTTTCTTGCCGGTCTTCGCGTCGAACGCGCGAAACAGGCCGTTGCTCTCGCCGTTGAACACCAGGTTCCCGGCGGTGGCGAGCACGCCACCGATGAGCGGCTGCTCGGTGTCGAACTTCCAGACCATCTTGCCGGTGTCGATGTTCACCGCTGCCAGCCGACCCCATTGCTTCTCGCCGGGGATGACCTTGAACGCGCCGCCCAGCCACAGCTTGCCGCCGGGGTACTTGGCTTCTTCAACGTGGTAGGTCATCGGCTGGTGCAGGTTCGCGGCGTAAGCCAGGCGGGTCTGCGGGTTGAACGCCATCGGGCTCCACTCGACGCCACCGTTGGCGCCGGGCAGCATGCGTTTTCCCTCTTTGGTGGGAAGCACCCACATGTTCTCTTGCGGAATCATCGCTTCGCTGTGGCGGATCA
>JANOLA010000306.1:0-5978 GCA_031419535.1 Burkholderiales bacterium
TGCACGGCGACCGTCATTTTTCGGACGACCTCTCGATCATCGGGGGGCTGGCCAGGTTCAACGGCACGCCCTGCATGGTGCTCGGCCACCAGAAGGGCCGCGACACCAAGGAGCGCACGGCGCGCAACTTCGGCATGAGCAAGCCCGAGGGCTATCGCAAGGCCTTGCGTCTCATGAAGACGGCCGAGAAATTCAAGCTGCCGGTATTCACTTTCGTCGACACGCCCGGCGCCTATCCGGGCATCGGCGCCGAAGAGCGCGGTCAGTCCGAGGCCATCGGCCGCAACATCTTCGAAATGGCGCAGCTGGAGGTGCCCATCATCAGCACCATCATCGGCGAAGGCGGCTCGGGAGGTGCACTGGCGATCAGCGTCGGCGACCAGGTGCTGATGCTGCAATACGCGGTCTACTCCGTGATCTCGCCCGAAGGCTGCGCGTCCATTCTGTGGAAGACGGCCGAGCGCAGCGCCGACGCCGCCGAAGCGCTGGGCATCACGGCGCACCGCCTCAAGGCGCTGGGGCTGATCGACAAGATCGTCAGCGAGCCGGTGGGCGGCGCGAACCGGGACCCGAAACAAATGGCCGCGTTTCTGAAGCGTGCACTGAACGACTCGATGCGCCAGTTAATCGACCTCAAGCCCAAAGAGCTGCTGCAGCGCCGCTACGAACGCCTGCGCGCCTACGGGCGCTACAGCGACACGACGGAGCGCTGAGCGGCGGAGCGCCGGCCGGCAACTCGATTACCTGGGCACTGCGCCAAGTGCCACGCATGACGCGCCAGGTGCCGCAATCGGTGGCGGTGTTGCCCAACAACCCCAGCGTTGCCGTCGCGTACAGCGGCGGCCGCGATTCGACCGCTCTGCTGCACGCCACGCTGGCCGCTGCCGCGCCGCTGGGGTTGCGGGTCCATGCCTTTCACATCCATCACGGACTGAGTCCACAGGCTGAGGCGTGGCTCGAAGCTTGCCGCGACCAATGTTCACGCTGGACGAAGCGCGGGTGGCTGGTGAGCTTCGCTGCCGAGCGCCTAGCGGGGCGACCGCGGCGCGGAGACAGCATCGAGGCCTGGGCGCGCGAGCAACGCTACGAGGCGTTGCGCCGGTTGGCGCAAGTGCATGGCGTCGGCTTGGTGTTGCTCGCCCAGCATCGACTCGATCAGGCCGAGACATTTCTTCTGCAGGCGTTGCGTGGTGCCGGCGTGAATGGTCTGGCGGGCATGCCGCGCATCGTGCAACGCGACGCGATCACGTGGGCCCGCCCTTGGCTCGATCAACCGCGCGAAGCCATCGAGGCGTACGTTCGAACCTACCGCTTGCGCTTCGTCGATGACGACAGCAACGCCGATACGCGCTTTGCGCGTAACCGCTTGCGCCTTCAGGTGTGGCCGGCGCTCGCCCGGGCGTTTACGAACGCCGATGCGGCACTGGCCCAAAGCGCCACCTGGGCACAACAGGCCCAAGCGTGCCTGAACGAGTTGGCAGACATCGATCTTCAGGCCGTCGCCAGCGATCGTGGCCTCGAATTGCGTGCGTGGCGAGAGTTGAGTGAAGGCAGGCGCAGCAACGCACTTCGCGCATGGTTCACACAGCAGTCCGGCCAGGCGTCGCCAGCCAGTCTGGCGAGCCGGCTGCTCATCGAACTGTTGCGCACCGGCAGCGCGACATGGCCCTGCCCGGGCGGCAAGCTGCATTCGTATCGCGGCGTGTTGACGTATCGGCGCGGCCATGCGCCGCTGGCCGAAGTGCCGCGCGAAGCGCAGCTCAGCGTGCGCCGTGCCGGCCTCTACAAACTGCCTGGCTGGGCCGGAGAGTTGCACGTGCAGCGCACGGCGCAGGGCGGCGTGCCGCTGGCCTGGCTCGGCCAGCTCGAGCTTCGCGAGCGCTCGGGGGGTGAGCAGTTCCAGGCCGGCGTCGGGCGGCCGCCACGCAGCTTGAAGAAGCAGTATCAGTCGGCAGGCCTCGCAGCGTGGTATCGCGACGGCCCACTGCTTTTCAGCGGCGGGCAACTCGTGTTCGTGCCTGGGCTCGGCATCGATTCGCGCGTGCTTGCCTTGCCGGGCCAAGCCCAGGTCGCACTGCAGTGGCAGGGCTGGCCCCGCGAAGAGTGATCGCAGGGCAATGATCGGAGGGTGGCGCGCCGACTAAAATGCCGGCTCGCCTCAATCTCTGCCCAAACAAGAATTCACCTCGGCGGCTGCGCCTGCCTCCCTTTCATGGCACTCCTCGTCCACAAATACGGCGGCACGTCGATGGGCTCGACCGAGCGCATCCGCAACGTCGCCAAGCGTGTTGCCAAGTGGGTGCGCGCCGGGCACCAGTTGATCGTCGTGCCCTCGGCGATGAGCGGCGAGACGAATCGCCTGCTCGGCCTGGCCAAGGAATTGCAGCCCGCCGGCGCGACCCAAGCCAATGGCCGAGAGCTCGACATGATCGCCGCGACGGGCGAGCAGGTATCAGTGGGGCTGCTCGCCATCGCCTTGCAGGCCGAAGGTCTGGAGGCGGTCAGCTACGCCGGCTGGCAGGTGCCGATCGCCACCGACAGTTCGTTCACCAAGGCGCGCATCCAGAGCATCGACGACAAGCGCGTCAAGGCCGATCTGGCGGCAGGCAAGGTCGTGGTGATCGCCGGCTTCCAGGGCGTTGACGCGTCAGGCAACGTCACCACGCTGGGGCGTGGCGGCTCCGATACCTCGGCGGTGGCGGTGGCCGCGGCGATGCAAGCGGCCGAGTGCCTGATCTACACCGACGTCGATGGCGTCTACACCACCGACCCGCGCGTCGTTCCGGAAGCGCGGCGCCTGAAAACGATCAGCTTCGAAGAAATGCTGGAGATGGCGAGCCTGGGCTCCAAGGTTCTGCAGATCCGCTCGGTCGAATTTGCCGGCAAGTACCGCGTGCCGCTGCGCGTGTTGTCGAGCTTCACGCCGTGGGACATCGCCCTCGAGGAAGAGGCCGTCTCTGGCACCCTGATCACGTTTGAGGACGACGAAAAAATGGAACAAGCCATCGTGTCGGGAATCGCGTTCAATCGCGACGAGGCCAAGATCAGTCTGCTGGGCGTGACCGACAAACCCGGCATCGCGCACCAGATCCTCGGGCCGGTGGCGTTGGCCAACATCGATGTCGACGTGATCATTCAGAACGTGTCGCACCAGGGCCGGACCGATTTTTCGTTCACCGTGCACCGCAACGACTACGCGCGCACGATGGAGTTGCTCAAAACGAGCGTCGTGCCCAAGACCGGTGCGGCCGACCTCATCGGCGACCCGAAAATCTGCAAGGTCAGCATCGTCGGCATCGGCATGCGCTCGCATGTCGGCGTGGCAAGCAGAATGTTCGCGGCGCTCAGCGACGAGGGCATCAACATCCAGATGATCACGACGAGCGAAATCAAGACCAGCGTCGTGATCGACGAAAAGTACATGGAGCTCGCGGTGCGTGCCTTGCACAAGGCCTTCGATCTGGAGCAGCCACCGATTTGAGCGCGTGATCTGAGGGCGGGATCGGGCGCTAGAATGGGGTCGGGCTCAGGAGCTGTGACCGAGTGGCCGAAGGTGCTCCCCTGCTAAGGGAGTAAGCGGGCAAAACCTGCTTCGAGGGTTCGAATCCCTCCGGCTCCGCCAAATCTGGATTCAACAAGGCCCATTCACGGGTCACGCGGTGGCGCTATTGACAATAGACGCCGCCATGCTGTACCAGGCGACCCCCGCGGAGTCGGTTTCGACGCGCGCTTCGCCGCGGTGCACCAGGTGGTTCAGACAGGCGATGCTTTCGCCGGTGGCCAGCCCGAGCAGATTGGCGCTGCTCTCGTCGATGGCGCGGCCGAACAGCGCGACGAAAACATCCACTGCACGCTTGGGTTGGGCCAGGGACTCGCGCAGGCGATCCAGGATGCGCAATTGCGAATCGGCGAGGTAGCGCAGCCGCGCGTGCAGGCCGCGAAAGCACTCGTTGTGCGAAGGCAGCACGAGCACGTCGTCGGGCACGGCGTGCTCGATCTTGGCCAGTGAATCGAGCCAGTCGCGCATCGGGTCGGCGTCGGGCTCGGTCGGGTGCACCGACACGTTGGATGAAATGCGAGGCAGCACCTGGTCGCCCGAAATCAGTAGCTTCAGGCCCGCGCTGTACAGGCAGGCGTGTTCGGGTGAATGGCCGGTGCCGACGATGACGCGCCAATCGTGGGCGCCGATGCGAATGGTCTCGCCGTCGACGAGGCGCCGGTAGCTTTCCGGCAGGGCATGGATCTGCTTGCCGAAGTTGCCGAAGCGGGCGCGGTAGTCTTCGAGGGCGGAGTCACTCCAGCCGGCGCGGCGAAAGAACGTCATCGCCTCGCTCGGGGCCTCGCGTCCGCTGTCGGAACACAGGACGCGGCAGTTCAGGTATTCCTGGCGCGTCATCCACAGCCGGCAGTCGAATTTGCGTGTCAGCCAGCCGGCCAGGCCCACGTGGTCGGGGTGCATGTGGGTCACGAAGACGCGTGTGATCGGCCGCTTGTCGGTCGCGTTGGCAAACAACTCGCGCCACGCGGCCAGGCTCTCGGGCGTGCGCACTCCGGTGTCGACGATGGCCCAGCCGGCGCCGTCGTCCAGCGCCCAAAGATTGATGTGGTTCAGCGCGTAGGGCAGCGGCATGCGCAGCCACAGCACGCCGGGTGCCACTTCGAGTACCTTGCCGGTGGCCGGCGGCGCTTCGAAGGGGTAGACGAGGGTCGGCTTGTCCAGACGTTCGCGGGGCGGTTTGGGGTCGGGCATGGTGGGCTTTCGGCGCGGGCGGACAAGCGCTCAGTCCAGGTACATTGTCGTTCCAACAGGAGGCGAGCCCATGTACCCCGCGATCCATGCGCAGCAGCACCCCGACCGGCCCGCGTTCATCATGGCGAGCAGCGGCGCGGTCACGACCTACGGCGAGCTCGACGCGCGAAGCAACCGCCTAGCGCATCTGCTGCGAGCCACGGGCTTGAAGCAGCGCGACCACCTGGCCGTGTTCATGGAGAACAACGCGCACTACCTCGTCACCAACGCGGCGGGCGAACGCGCGGGCCTGTACTACACCTGCATCAACTCGTTCCTGACCGCGCAAGAGCTGGCCTACATCGTCGACAACAGCGACTCGTTGGTGTTGATCACCTCACGCGAGAAACGCGATGTGGCCGCGCAAGCGTTGGCCCTGTGCCCGAAGCTGCGCCTGGGGTTGATCGTCGACGCGCCGAGCGATGCGCTCTTCAAGAACCTCGACGAAGCCTGCGCAGAGTTCTCGACGACACCGATCGCCGACGAATGGCTGGGCACACCGATGCTCTATTCGTCAGGCACGACGGGTCGGCCCAAGGGCGTGCTGCGGCCCTTGCCCGACAACCCGCCGAGCCAGCCGTTGCCGCTGTTCCACTTCCTGAACAAACTGTGGCTGTACCGCGAAGGCATGGTGTACCTGTCGCCCGCGCCGCTGTACCACTCCGCCCCGCAGGCAGCGGTGTCGCTGTGCGTGCGCAACGGCGGCACGGCGGTTCTGATGGAGCACTTCGACCCGGAGCACTATCTGGCCCTGATCGAGAAGTACCGCGTCACGCACAGCCAATTGGTGCCGACGATGTTCAACCGCCTGCTCAAACTGCCGACGGAGGTGCGCGAGCGCTACGACCTGTCGTCGCTGGAAGTGGCGATTCACGCCGCCGCGCCGTGCCCGGTGCAGATCAAGGAACGCATGATCGAGTGGTGGGGGCCGATCGTGCACGAGTATTACGGCGCGACAGAAGGCTTGGGCTTCACGGCTTGCAACAGCGCCGATTGGCTGGCGCACCGCGGCACGGTGGGAAAGGTGATGCTCGGCGCACTGCACATCCTCGACGAGAACATGCAGCCCGCACTGAGGGGCGTGCCCGGTGAAATCTGGTTCAAGACGGCCACCGCGTTCGAATACTTCAACGACCCGCAGCGCACCGCGCAAAGCCGCTCCGCCGACGGCACGCTGACGACTGTTGGC
>JANOLA010000307.1:0-2296 GCA_031419535.1 Burkholderiales bacterium
CCGGAAATCCGGCCGCTGCCGCAGGCGCGGCAAGCATGGTGAGAAGCGCTGCGATCAACCCGGTCACTCGCGCGCTTGGGCGCGTTGCCAGCAGTCTCATCAGCCACGCGGCGATCCGAAATCGCCAATCAGGGCATCGAAGACTTGGCGCCGCGCTCATCCCACCGCCAAGGTGCCGACGAACTGGCCTTCTTTCGAGTCGGTCACTTCGGCGCGCAATTCACCGGGCCCGCGCGGCACGAAATGAAAGCGCAGCGTCGGGTTCTCGCTCACCGAGAAGTCGAGCTCGGCGTCGAACACCTTGCGCTGCGCATAGCTCACCTTGATCGAGCGAACGAAGTGCGGCGGGATGTACATCACGGTGATGTGGTTCAGCTCGAAGCCGGTGTCGTTCGGGTGCACCACGGTCACGTCGACCAGCGTGGGCTGCTCCATGCGCAGCTCACCCGCCACCTTGAACTGGGTGCGGCCGATCAGGTGCAGCGAGTCGCGGTTCGGCGGCGCCGAACAGCCGCCCGAGGTCTTGACGTAGCGCGAATCGGTGTGCAGCTCGCCGTTGGAAAGTTCGCTGACCACCCGCACGTGGCTGTACTCATCGACGCGCAGGCGGATTTCGAAGTCGGCCTGGCCGACCTCGGTGGTGAGGTCCAGCACCGCGGCAATCGGCGACGGGTTCTTGTCGACGACGAGGTACACCTTGCGCACATACAGCTCGGGGCGCTGCGCCAGTTTCGACACCACCTTCACCGGCACCGACGCGCCGTACGCCGCGCGCAGCGGCGCGAATACCTGCACCGTGCCCTGCCCGGCCTTGAGTTCGCGCCCGGCGAACAGCTTGCCGCGAAGCTTGTCCCACTCGGGCGAGGTGGCGTCGTGCGTGGCCGAGGGCAGGCCGCCGACCGCTGCGTGAGCCGCGCCGGGGATCGCCGCCACCGCGGCGAGGCCTTGAATCACGCGGCGCCGACTGTGCAATGTGGATGTCATCGTGTCGATCTCCTAGGAGCCTGTCGGGGTTTGCCTTGGCCGCGTCATTTGAACATCAACTCGCGCTCGAAGCGCAGGAACGCGATCGACGCATTGCGGCGGTGAATCGCGTCGTACTGGTCCCAGTCCTGGTACTCGGGCAGTTCGCAGGCTTCGGCTACGTCGAGCAGCGAGGTACCTGCTTCAAGCAAGGCGCGCGCCCGTTTTTCCAGCGCAGCGAGATAACGCTCGACCTCGGCGATGGCTCGCGGCGCTGCCGCTGCGGCGCCATGGCCGGGAACGACGCGGCTCGGGTTCAGCGCACGCAGGTCGCGCAGGGCGCTCTTCCAGCCCTGCAGGTCGCTGTCTTGAATGTCCGGAATGCGCCGCACGTCGAGCAGGCCACCGGCGAACAGCACGCCACTGCGCGCATCGAACACGGCGCTGTCGCCGGGGCCGCTGGAGTGGCCGAAGCTGAGCACGCGCACCGGCCGGCCGATCGACTCGAGATCGTGCGTCGCGTCGTATTCCTGGTCGGCCTTGTAGAGCGCCGTGCCCAGCATCGCCTCGGGCCCGAGCGTCTGGCGCAGCGTTTTCAGGCAGGTTTCGCAGCGCGACGCCATCAGGCCTGCCGTGCGCCGGTGCATGCGGATCGGGATCGACGCCTCGCGAAACGCCGCGCCGCCGAACAGGAATTCGGGCCGCGTGTGCGTGATGAGGGCGACGCGCACCGGCTTGTCGGTAACGGAGCGGATCGCCGCGAGCAGCGCCTTGCCATGCGCGTACGAGGTTCCGGTGTCCACCGCGACCACGCCGCTGTCGCCAACGATGAAGCCCGAATTGCCGATGCGGCCGAGGTTGGTCTCGTCGGCGGCGCCGCCGGTGCCGGGCGACATGTAGACGCCTGGGGCCAGCTCGATGAGGCGCACGGCGCTGGGTGTCGCGGTGTTGGCGCAAGCTGTCATCGGCAGGCAAGCGGCGAGAGCCGCACGCAGCATTTGCCGGCGTGCAAGCTCGTGTTTGCTCCCTCTCCCGCTTGCGGGAGAGGGTCGGGGGCGAGGCGGGGGTTTCGAGCCGCATGCGGCGAGCACGCCGAGCGATTCCGGCTTGCAAGCCGGAATGCGCACTGCAAGTGAGGGTCCGTGTAACGGGCACTGCTGTGGGCCGCCAGCCCTCTCCCAGAAGGAGAGGGAGCAAGACCGAAAAACTCTCAGCCCCTGACCCCCCGCCCTCTCCCGCCGGCGGGGGAGGGAGTCCTCATGGCTCATGCCGTCACTGCGGCGCGTCGCGCGTCGGCGCCGAGACAAAACGCAGATCGCGCGAATCGACCACC
>JANOLA010000308.1:0-6025 GCA_031419535.1 Burkholderiales bacterium
GCGTCATCACCGCGCCCACCGGCAGTGCCAGCGCGAACACGATCACATAGATCAGCGCGTAGGCGCCGATCACGAGCAGCGGCTGCTGCGCGTAGAGCGCGGCGAAATCGGCCTGGCGCTGCCTGAAATAGTCGAGGCTGATGTACTGCCCCAAGTCGAATCCGAAAAACGCCGCGACCAACGCGATCACACCCACCGCCACGATCAACTTGCTGCGCGACATCGCGACCCCTGTTGTTGTAGATTCAGTCGGCCTGCTCGCGCCGACCTTACGGGAATGTCACCGCCCCCGGTGTGGTGGTTCAGGGCTTGAGCGTTCCGGCCGCCTTGCGCTGCTGGTATTGCGCCTCCAGCTCCTCGCCGCTCTTGTAGTGCGGCACGCGAAACACCATGCGTTTGCCGCGCTGGACGAAACTGTTCGATCCCTTGATCTCCTCCGCCCAGTAGCGGTCGGCGCGCTGTGTGTTCAGTTCACGGTCCATCATGAACGCGCGCCTCGAGGCTTCGCCGCCGAAGATGAAGAGCTTGCCCCCGTGCATCGCCCAGGTGTCGGCGTCGCCGCCCCAGGGGATGCCGTAGGCCACGCCGTTCGCGCAATAGCCGCCGTACTGTGGCAGGTACTTGGCCGGCTCGGCGTCGAACGTCGCCTTGTGTGCGGCGCTCGCGAAGCGGAACGTCACGCCCTCAAAAACCGACTTCAGGTCGGGCCGGCCGAGCATGTGTTTGGCGTCGGTGAAGTAGGCAACGACGTCGTGGCCCTTGAGCATCACGCTTGCATCGTCAGCGTCGGGCACCGCGTTCACGGGCTTGAGCGCGCCGCCGGGGTTTTGCGCGGCCATGCCTGAGCATCCCGATGCAGCCATGAGCACCGCGAGCGCTGCCGCGGCAGCGAAGAATCTGAGCGTCGATCGAAGCATTGTTTCCCCCATGATTTGAATGCGCGGCGAGTGTAGCGGCGCGGCGTTTGCACTGGGCTCGCGCGCAGGGTCCCAAGGCGCGCGAACCGTGCGCAACCGCGCTCGCGCACCGGCAAGTTCAGCTGGGCCGCAGGCTCACACGTTGCAACCAGCCTTCGCTCAGCGCACGCGTCAGCCACGCGGTGAAGTCAAAGCCCGGCGCCGCGGATTCCAGGGCGTCGGCGAGTGGCGCACCGCCGAGAACGCCGCGCACCCAGGCGCAAGTGATTGGATCGATGAGGTGCACGCTCGCGCGCCAGCCATTGCGCGCCACCAACACACACTCGCCTCGCTGTGCGGCGATCGCTTCGCGCGCCACTTCGAAATCGGCACCGTCGCTTTGGTGCGCCGCCAGCAAGCTGGCCACGGGCCAGCGCGATTCCAGCAGCGCCGTTCCGGGCATCAACAGCAATATCAGGTCACGCGGGTCTTGCGATTCCAGCAGCGCCAGCGACTCGGCGTCGAAGCTCGCATCTTCGGCACGTTCGCACTCGTGGCGCAGCCAGTCGAGTTCGGCGCTGTCACCCAGGTAGGGCCAAGCCGAAAGCGCGGCGTGGCCGCGCAGCCACTGCGGCAAGCCTGCGCCCCACTGCGCCATGTCGCCGCGAACCGGTGCGTCATCGCGCCAGTACTCGCGCGCCATCTGGCTGAAATCTTGCGCGCCGAGCAGGGCCTGCAGCGTCGGGAACGCGGCCGCCAGCGCGCGCTCGGCCGAGGCATCGGCGTTCGCGCGATAGATGCGCAAGCCCGAATCCACGCGCGACTGCGACCCGGCCAATCCCGGGATCGCCGGCTGTGCGTCTGCGGCGGTACACCGACCCTCACCCCGACCCTCTCCCGCAAGCGGGAGAGGGAGTGGGAGTGGGAGCAAACGTGGTCGCAGCGAAAAACTCTCACCCTCTGAGTCCGCGGCTGCGCCCAGACCCGCGCCGAAGATGGCCGCGACCAGCCCCCGTTGCCGCGCCGCCTCTAGGTCGGCCGGTGCCAGGGTCCCCGGCCCTGGCGGGCTCGCCGTGCCGTGGTTCATACGACGTTCATGCGAGTCACTGCACCGCGCGCGGCGCCACCTGCGCGACGCACTGGGCCGCCTGATCCGCTTCTTCCAGCAGCACCTCGAACGCCGGAACATCGGTGTCCCATTCAACCAGCGTCGGCACCGCGCCAAAGCGCCGCAGAGCGTGGCGGTAGGCGCTCCACACGGCGGGGCGAACCCGGCTGCCGTGGTCGTCGATCACCCATTCATCGGCCTGCGCGTAGCCTGCGAGGTGGATTTCGCCGGCCAGACCCGGCGCCAGCGAGTCGATCACGCCACAACAATGGGCCAGCGGATTGCGCTCGTTCGCGTTCAGTGCGTTGACCATCAGGTTGTTCACGTCGAGCAGCAGGCCGCAGCCGCTGCGCATGCACAGCGCCGACAGAAACTCGGCTTCGCTCATCGAGCCGTCGTCGAAGGCGATGTAGGCCGACAGGTTCTCCACCAGGATCGGCCGGCACAGCCGCTCCTGCACCACGCCGACGTTGCGCACCATGATGTCCAGCGCGGCGGGCGTGAATGCGACCGGCAGCAAGTCGTTCGCGTGCACCACCGCGGCGCCGGCAATTCGCAGCACGCGCGGCGTGCGCGCGAAGCAGGCGTGGTCCGAGACGCGTACCGGCTCGATCTCACGCACCAGCGCGTCGAGCCGATCCAGGTGCCATGCGTCAATTCCCGCCGCCGAGCCCAGACCGAGGCCCACGCCGTGCAGGCTCACGTCGTACAGCTCGCGCGCGCGGCGCAGCACGGCGCGCGTTGCGCCGCCCGCGGCGAAAAAATTCTCGGAGTGGACTTCGACGAAGGCCAGGTCGGCGCGCTGCGCGAGCGTTGCCTCGTAGTGCGGCTGGCGCAGGCCGATGCCCACGCCGGCGTCACGCCGCGCTGGCATCGAACCCGGCGACATTGGCGACGAGAATTCGCGGCGAGAAACGGCTACTTCTTCGCCCCGGCCTTGGCTTCTTCGGCGCTCATTCCGCCGAGCTGCTTGCAAGTGCCTCCAGCCACGTACTTCCACTCGCCGACATCCTTGTCGGCCTTGGCCTGGCCGGCGCAGGTGTGCGTGCCCGCGAGGTTGGCGCAGTCGTTCTGCCCGGCCTTCGCGATGCCGTAGCACTTTTCCTTGGGCTTGGCCTGCGCGGCAGCCTGACTCACCAGGCCCAGCGCCAAGACAGAAGCCAGAGCTGACGAGATGACGAGACGTTGGTTCATGAAGCTTCTCCGCGTGGTTGGCAATCGAGGGGCCACCGGGCCCGATGCAGGGCGCGGTGTGCCGTGGCGTATTGTTCCCTAACTTGCGCCTCGCCTGTGTCGGCCGGCGCCGGGCGGTCCTTACAGCCCCGCCCCGCGCACCCGGGCAAGAACCGATTCGCCTTGGCGCGCTTCCCGTCTATGCTGCGTCTACATTCTCTTTTCTGACTTCAGGAGCAACGATGCGCACCTACCCACGTCTTCTCTTGGCCGGGCTGGCTCTGGCCGGCGCTGCCTGCGCCGTTCAGGCGCAAACCAAATGGGATTTGCCGGCGGCCTACGCGGCGACGAATTTCCACACCGAGAACCTGACCCAGTTCGCGGGCGACGTCGACAAGGCGACCGGCGGAAAACTCAAGATCACGGTGCACGCCAACGCGTCGCTGTTCAAGGCACCCGAAATCAAGCGCGCGGTGCAGGGCGGCCAGGCGCAGATCGGCGAAATTCTGCTTGCCAACTTCCAGAACGAATGGCAGATTTTCGGCGCCGACGGCCTGCCGTTCCTGGCCGACAGCTATGAGGCCTCGGCCAAGCTGTACCAGGCGCAAAGGCCGGTGATGGAGAAGAAGTTCGCCGAACAGGGCTTGATGCTGCTCTTTGCCGTGCCGTGGCCGCCGCAAGGCATCTACGTCAAAAAGCCGATCGCCTCGGCCGCCGACCTGAAAGGCGTGAAGTGGCGCGCCTACAGCCCGGCCACGGCGCGCATCGCCGAGCTGGTGGGGGCGCAGCCGGTGACCGTGCAGGCGGCTGAATTGCAGCAGGCGATGGCCACGGGTGTCGTGGAGAGCTACATGTCGTCGGGCTCGACCGGCTACGACAGCAAGACCTACGAGCACATCAAGTACTGGTACGACACGCAAGCCTGGCTGCCGAAGAACGCCGTGATCGTCAACAAGGCGGCGTTCGACGCGCTTGACGCCGCCACCAAACAAGCCGTGCTCAAGGCCGGCGCCGACGCCGAGGCGCGCGGCTTTGCCGTCTCGCGCGCGAAGAACGACGAGTACAAGGAATTGCTGAAGAAGGCCGGCATGAACATCGTCGCGCCACCCGCCGCGCTCACCTCCGACATGAAGAAGGTGGGCGACACGATGCTCAAGGAGTGGCTCGAGAAGGCCGGCCCCGAGGGCCAGGCGATGATCGACGCGTACCGGAAGCTCTAGCCGCACGGCTGAAACTCAGCGCAAGGCAGTCGCTGGCGTGCGCCGTTTTCTCGACGCCCTGTTCGACTGGGCCGGGCGCCTGGCCGCGCTCGCGGTGCTGGCGATCTTCGTGCTGATGATCGCCGCGTCGATCGGCCGCATTGCCGCGTGGCGCGTCGGCTGGGTCAACGACTATGTGTCGTGGCTGTGCGCCGCGGCCGCGTTCCTGGCGATGGCGCACGCCTTCAAACACGGTGATTTCGTCCGCGTGACGCTGCTGTTGGACCGCTTCGCGCCGCGCGTGCGCGTCATCTTCGAAACCGGGTCGCTCGGCATTGCCGCCGTGGCCATCGGCTACCTCGCGTTCTGGGCAGCGCGCTTCACCTGGGAAAGCTGGAAGTTCAACGACATCGCCACGAATCTCGTGCCGATGCCGCTGTGGATCCCGCAATTGAGCTTCGTGCTCGGCGCGGCGCTGTTCTTGCTGGCCGTTCTCGACGAACTCGTGATCGTGCTGCGCGGTGCGAAGCCCACCTATGTGCGGCGGGTCGAAGAGCGCCATGCGCGTGGTGACTTCTCGGAAGATCTATGAGCTTGATCGCCGTCGGCGGCTTGCTGCTGCTCATCTTGCTGCTGCTGCTCAGTGGTGGGGTCTGGATCGCGATGTCGCTGGCCATCGTCGGCTGGATCGGCCAGTTCTTCTTCACGACCACGATGCCGGGCAAGAATCTGTTCAGCGCGTTCTGGGAGAGCTCGGCGAGCTGGGAACTGGCGGCGTTGCCGCTGTTCATCTGGATGGGCGAAATCCTGTTTCGCACGCGGCTGTCAGAGCAGATGTTCGAAGGCCTGGCGCCGTGGCTGAACCGCATTCCCGGGCGCTTGATGCACACCACGATCCTGGGCTGCGGCATTTTCGGCTCGGTGTCGGGCTCCTCAGCCGCGACCTGCGCGACGATTGCCAAGGTGGCACTGCCCGAGCTGAAGAAACGCGGCTACAACGAGCAGCTCGCGCTCGGCTCGCTCGCCACCGCGGGCACGCTCGGCATCCTGATCCCGCCGTCGATCACGATGGTGGTCTACGCGGTTGCCGCCGACGCGAGCGTGATCCGCATCTTCCTGGCCGGCTTCATCCCCGGCTTCCTGCTGATGCTGCTGTTCTCGGGCTACATCGCGTGGTGGAGCCTGCGCCATCCCGACAAGGTGCCGCCGCCCGAGGCGCCGACCACGCTCAGGGAGAAACTGCGCCGCTCGGCGAGCCTGATCCCGTGCGGCTTGCTCATCCTGTTCATCGTCTGGGTGCTCGTGGCCGGCTGGGCCACTGCCACCGAATGCGCGGCCTATGGCGTGCTCGGCTCGCTGATCATCGCCGCGGCCGGCGGCTCGCTGAACGCCCGCAATTTCTGGGACGGGCTGATGAGCGCCACGCGCGTCAGTTGCATGATCATGTTCATCCTCGCCGGCGCGGCGTTCCTGGCGAAAACGATGGCCTTCACCGGCATCCCGCGCGAACTCGCCGAATGGGTGGCTGCCATGCAGTTGAGCCCCTACGCGCTGATCTCGGTGCTGGTGGTCGTGTACCTGATCCTGGGCACCGCGCTGGACGGCATCTCGATGATCGTGCTCACCAGCGCCGTGGTGCTGCCGATGAT